>NZ_QCZG01000030.1 GCF_003097615.1 Pueribacillus theae | reverse complement strand
TTTGATAATCAATGACTTTCTCTGATAGTTCCTACTATAATCATGGTAAGGAAGGGGTCGCAGGTTCGAATCCTGTTGGAAGCTTTATATTTAAAGTCATGAAAACCCTTGATATATGAAGGGTTTTTCTTTTTTTACAAAAAATTAAATTTGACCATCTTTCTTTTAATATTTTCCTTTGACCACTTTTTGACCATTAATTATAGTGTTTACTTTGCTTATCACTTTTTTGATGAAACCTTTTTCCGAAATTCATAGCGGTTTGTTTTTGCATGTTGAGCAATACATGTGCGTATGTTTCCATTTAAGTGCGGACATCATGGCCTAATCTTTCTTCGACGGCTTTAGGAGTTCAGCACGGTGGGCTTCAGCTTCTTTTTTTTTCAAATCCACGCCTTGTCACTTGGACTCTTTTTCCTGTTTTCGGATCTTTTCCGAGTTGTACGGTATATGACCAGCTGTAACCTTTAGCATTACTTTTTACGTTGTACTTTCGATAATAAGCCACTTTTTATTTCACCTCCTTTCAAGTCAGTTACAGAAATAATTCAAATGTTATTAAACCAATCAATATCTATTGTCACTTTTTCTACCATTTCGACTTTGATTCCGATTCCCAACTCTTTTAATTTCTCAGCCAATTCATTTCCATCAATTAAATCAATTGGAGTAGCCCCGTCTCTATTTGCTTCCTTTACTGCTTCCCGTGTAAAAGAACCTGTCGTTATAACTAATCCTCTATCTGCTTTACCGACTGTTGCACCCCTGAAATCTCTAATGACCGATGAGCCTACTGATCCATTGTACCGTTTGGCTTGAAAAGCGGTATGGAATGAAATGACCCCGCCAATTTTTAAGATGCCTTTACCATCGATGCCGCCATCATGTGATTTTCCTGTTACTTCCACATTGATAAAGCCAAGTTCACGAAGTAAACGTTGACACAACTTTTCGAATTGATCGGGTGATATGTTTTTTAATGTTTCAAGTAATTCATTATGCCAACTAAATTCATCCAATTCTTCATTTTCATATTTTGTAATGGGTTTGTCCGCTTCATCATTTTGAGATTCTTTGTTTGCTGCGAATTTTTCAAGAGCGGTTTGTTTTACTTCCTCATTATTAACTTCATCAATCTTTTTACCTTTATCGGTAAGTACCCACACGCCACGTTTACTATTGTCGATATAACCAGCACCCTTTAGGTAAGTTCTAGCCCACGCGCTACGATAGGCGAGTTTAGTAGTGCTACCCTTATGAATGTCATTTGCTTCATCTTCAGTCAATTGTAGAAGTTCAATTAATTGCTCTGTAATTTCATTATTTGTTGCAGAACCACCCAATTTTTTTAATGCCTGTAACGTTGGATTGATCAACTCGTGATATTTAAAATTGAACACTTTTAACCCCCCTAAATTTATTAAACTAATGTATCTTATATTACTTTGGCTCAAAAATCACCTGAACTACTTTTCCACAAATCCGTGCGTTTCCGTTTGTAATTAAAATCGGATGGTATTTAGGGTTATCCGGATAGAGAAAAACACCTTGTTCAGTTTTTTTCACCCGCTTCAATGTCGCGTCCTAGCCATTCACATTCACAACCGTTATTTCACCTGACTCGACATCCGATTGTTTTTTTAATAATACCCGAAATAATGCTTATTGAGAAAGAAAGCTTTTCTAGCGGCAGAGAGGTTATAGAAAAAGAATTTCGATTCTAATTTGAACGATAGCTTTAGAAAATGGAACGAGCCTATTTTTAAGCTCGTTCTCTACCATGATATTTATTGTTTTGGCTGATTTGACAATAAGGTGAAATTCTCTACTCCAAATTCCGGAGTTTTTCTGCACTTCAACAAATGTGCCATTATTGAAGATGGTTATCAAACTAAAGACAGCATATTTTAAATTTTTGGGTATCGAGACAATCCCATTTAGCACACGTCACTGCTTTTATGGATAAAAGCAATCAAAGGCCTTGGAAAGTGATTGACCGGCTTCTTGTCAGATTTTAACGTTACATTCAAAAGTTCATTTTATATAGTCTTTTTTCCTTTTGGTTTAGGTGTGAATGTCTCATACATGAAGGAAAACTTTATTACATTTGAAGAAGGTAACAAGTCATATGTTGTGTTGACTATCTATAAAGACCAATTTTTGTATACGCCAATAGATAGAGAAGCTAAGAAAATAGAAAAAACATTTAATCTTATTGACATTAAAAGTGTTGAAAGTTTTAGTAATGAATCAATTGGGAGTATTGGATTTAGAAAAACATCACATAATTAAGCGATTAGTCTAGTCACCGCATGTCTACAAGAAGGTTTCTGATAGAGGAATCTCAAGCTCATTTTCCTTTGAGATGTCGTAACTTCGCAGCAACCAATGCATCATTTTCTTCAGCAGCCATGGTAAAGATTTACTTGTGTTAATGTTATTCGATGATGGTTAGTTTTTCATGAAATCATGAGCCTAACAAACGGATATTTTTAATAAGTGAAATAGTAAGAGTTTCTTGCCTTTATCACCTTCATAGTATAATAGAACTAAATTTTACCTGTTTTTCAAAGGAAATATATACGAAGGTCTTTTAGAAAAAAACGCAGAAGATACCAAAAGTGGGGCTGGACAGTACTTTACCCCAAGAGCTCTTATTATGGCAATGGTTGCATGTGTGCAACCCAAACCCATGAAAACAATTATTGATCCGACCTGTGGCACAGGTGGTTTCTTCTTTGCAGCATATGATTACATTGCAAAAAATCATGAATTAAATCGGGAACAAAAGGAATTTTAAAAAAATAAAACGTTTTATGATAATGAAATAGTAGCTAATACACGAAAACTTTGTTTAATGAATATGTTCCTTCACAATATTGGTGAAATTGACGGTGATACCTTTATTTCTCCCGCAGATGCTTTAGTGGCTGATGAAGGCAATCGATATGATTATGTGCTTGCAAATCCTTCTTTTGGTAAAAAGTCTAGTATGCCCATTACCAACGAAGAAGGAGAACAGGAAAAAGAGGGTTTGATTTATAACCGACAAGACTTTTGGGTAACAACTTCAACAAACAACTAAATTTTTTGCAACATATCCGAACACTTTTAAAAGAAACAGGTCAAGCAGCTGTTGTTCTTCCAGATAATGTCCTCTTTTTTGATAACAGGCCTGGAGCAAAAGATCCTTGGAAAAAAGAAGTTTGGATATACGATTACAGAACCAATGTTCACCATAACTTGAAGAAAAAGCCTATGACATATAACAATCTTGAGGATTTCATTCGATGCTATAATACATCTACATCTAATCGTGATGAACGCACAGAAACTTGGTCAGAAGATAACCTAGATGGCAGATGGCGCAAGTTTACTTATGAGGAGCTTATCGCAAGAGATAAGACAAATCTTGATATCTTTTGGCTCAAGGATAAGAGCTTGGCAGATTTGGATAACCTTCCTGATTGGCTAATGAAATTATTGAAAACATTGAAGCGGGACTAGAAAGCTTCAGAGAAATAATGGTCACAATAAATGGTAGTTCGGAAGAAAGAGATGTTAAAGAATAGGATGCGTGGCTGATCTAGAGCAGAACTTTATTATGAACAAAACGTGCAGGTAAAAGCAAACATTTTCTAATTAGCATGACATCATTTATAATGAAGATAAATCTCTTCTTTGAGGTGATAAAATTGAAACCGATCATCGTTGATAATAAAGACATCAAAATGGCGATTCAATCAGGTCATTCATACATTCAAGTTGGTAACCGAAAGTTTTTATTAATGGAAGTTGAAGAAGTGAATGAAGGCGATTGTTACAATGTAACTGACCCCGAAGAAGAAAAACAACTCCGGCTTGCCTTGGAAGGCGACAATCCTGTCCTGTCTGAAGAAGAAATCAATAAAATGTTAGGCAATTAAGGATGGAAGTCAAATGGAGAAAATCGGCGATTCAATCATTACTGGATTTAGATCAATGGAGAGAAACCATTGAATTGCCGCCAATTGCCAGTTACCTGAGAAACACGGTTCAAACGTATTTTGAACAACAAGATTTTTCGATCTATATTCCCGGCCGACAAGTTTTCATTCAAAACATGCCTGTTGATCTTAGAATCGTGCTGATCTCTGTTGGGAAATCCGACCCATATAAAGTATTTTACCGAATCACAGGTTACCACATTGAAATATTTTTAATTCGACACCCACACCAAAAAACATTAAAATAAACAGAGGAATTTTAGTGAAATTGCCCACTTCATTAAAATTAAAAATTGCCCCCAACCGTATGGTTGAGGGAATTTTTTTGACCACCGCGTGACCACACTTTGACTACACACTTAAATAAATCATGTTATTTTGGGTAAATTAGAATTCACATTGGAACCGTAAAGCCGTACTAAAATGGGCTTTATGCAGTCTGTTCAATTCGCTTCATCATGCATCTCAACAATAGCAAGGAAGGGATTGCAGGTTCAAGTCCTGTTGGAAGCTTATATATAAACGTTGATATAAAGCGATTCTTGGAGATTCCAGGAATCGCTTTATTTTTTGTTTTATTCTACACTACCGACTAACAGCTAAAAGAGGTAAATCTAAACTATATTTCTTTTTCAAACCGTATCAAACATTTCTTCAAACGATTGGAGAAACTGGTTTGTGATTGGCGAACTTTCATCCTTGCGCCATGCCAATGTCAACTCCATCTTCGTATCGTCTCCTTCCAGCGCCCGAAAGACAACGCCTTCTTTCGGATGCTCAAGAGCCAACTCGGATACGAGGGAAACGCCAATGCCAGCAGCGACAAGGGTCAGAATCGTAAAGAGGCCCTCCGCTTCTTGTGCAATCCGTGGACTGAACCCGGCATTGCGGCAAATGGAAATGATCGTATCATAATAACCGGGGCCAATGTTTCTAGGAGACATGATGAACGGATCCTTCTTTAGTGCCTTCAATTGAATTGGTGCCGTTTCGCCTGCAAGTGGATGGGTCGAAGGAAGCGCCACGTAAAACCGCACACTGTGGATAACGCGAAGATGAAGGGCTTGGCTGTCAATCGGCGGGCAAAGAATTCCGAAGTGAATCCGCTTCTCTTCGAAAGCTCGCAGTTGTTCCATTGTTGACATCTGGTGAATAAGCACTTCAATTTCAGGAAATTTTGTTCGGTAATAGCGCAGGAAACGAAGCAGTGCGCTGCTCCATGATCCTGCAATACCGATAACTAGTTGGCCTGCTTCGCCTTCATGTATTTTGCGTGCGCGGTTGCAAGCTCTGTCTAGGGAATGCAGGATGCTATGGGCATCCTCAAGGAAAGATTTCCCCGCTTCCGTTAATTCGACAAACCGGTTTGTCCTCTTTAACAATTGAACGCCCATTTCTGTTTCCAGTTGGGCGATTTGGCGGCTGAGAGGCGGCTGGCTGATATTGAGCTTTCTGGCGGCCCTGCCAAAATGAAGCTCCTCCGCGACCATGATGAAATACTTTAATTGTCTAATCTCCATGGGAACGCTCCTCTTTTCGTTTTTTTTATTTTAATACTTTTAAGGTATTGTTTCTACATAATTATGTATTAGACTATGTTTTTCGACTTTTGCTAATATAATGAATGGAAACGTTATCAAAAAATAAGGGGTGAATCGATTGGTCGAATCTAAATATATCGAAGATTTGAAAAATAAATGGACAAAAAATTGGCCTGAACATTTGCCCATTGCGCCAAATTATCCTTTTGGGGAGATTCCGATTACAGAATATCTTGTAAAAAGGGCAAAGCAGACACCGGACAAGCCGTGCATCATTTTCTATGGCAAAGAAATTACCTACCGGGAGCTTGACGAGTGGAGCAACCGGTTGACTTCGTATCTCCTGTCAATCGGATTAAGAAAACAGGATCGAGTTGCCGTCTTTCTTCCGAATTGCCCTCAGTTTCTAATCGCCTTCTACGGCATACTGAAAGCTGGAGGGGTTCATGTTCCTGTAAATCCGATGTTTAAAACCCAGGAATTGCTTTACGAGCTTCAGGATACGGATGCCGAATTCATTATTACCTTGGATCAGCTATATCCAGTGATTCAATCTGTTAAGGGTGAGACAAACATCAGGGAAATCATCACAACAAACCTCAGCGAGTTTCTGCCAGAAGAGCCGGTCATTCCGCTCCATCCTTCGATGAAGGATGTCTTAACAGCACAAGCAGTTGATCCGGATGTAGAGTCCCTATCCCGGATTCTTGCCGAGCAGTCTCCGGAATTTCCCAAAGTGGACATTTCACTGGATGATTTGGCGGCGCTGAACTATACGGGTGGCACAACAGGCATGCCGAAAGGGTGTGAACATACCCAGCGGGATATGCTCTATACATCGGCGTGCAATACGACGTACACATATTTGCTTTCACCTGAAGAAGTCCGCTTGACTTACATGCCGGTTTTTTGGATTGCGGGGGAGAATTCCGGCGTGTTAGCTCCTGTGTTTAGCGGAGCGACACATCTCTTGTTATACAGATGGGATACAAAAGCGGTATTAGAAGCGATTGCTCAATATAATGTGTCATGCATGAGTGCAGTCATGGACAATATAGTCGCCCTCATGGAACACCCCGAGCTGGCAAGATACGACTTGTCATCCGTGAAGACAACGACTGTGAGCTCGTTTGTCAAAAAATTGACAGTCGAATACCGTCAGCGTTGGCACAAGCTGACAGGCAGCGTCCTTAGAGAAACGGCCTACGGGATGACAGAAACACACACATCGGACACGTTCACTACCGGCTTTCAAGCAGGAGATTTTGATTTAAAATCCCAACCGGTGTTTTGCGGGATCCCGATGCCCGGCACATATCTGAAAATCGTTGATTTTCAGACAGGCGAACTGATGCCGCCCGGGAAAGAAGGGGAAATCGCCATCAAAACGCCTTCATTAATGAAAGGCTACTGGAATAAACCAGAAGAGACGAGGCGGGTGTTTCGGAACGGATGGTTTCATACAGGAGACATCGGGGTGATAGATGACAACGGATTTTTGCATTTTCTTGGTCGAAAAAAAGAAATGCTCAAAGTCAATGGCATGAGTATTTTTCCATCGGAAATCGAGATGTTGATGGGCAAGATGCAGGAACTTGAAGGATGCGGAGTGATTGGCTTGGAAGACGAAGAGAAAGGCCAGCTTCCGCTTGCCGTTGTTCAATTAAGAGCGGAATACCGGAACAAAATGACAGAAGACGATATTCAAAATTGGTGTAAAGCTAACATGGCGCCCTATAAAGTGCCAATTGTGAAAATCGTTGAACAGCTCCCACTTACTACGACTGGAAAGGTAAAAAAAGGTGAGCTGCTCAAAAGCTTACAGGTTGCTAAAAACCAAACCAACGGAAAGGAGATTTTAAAATGAAAGAAACTGTTCAAAAGCACTCACAAATGGAAGAAATGATAAATGAGCTAGAACGAAAGAAAGAAAAGGCAAAGTTAATGGGCGGCAAAGAAAAAATTGAGCGCCAGCACAGTCTTGGCCGCTATACAGCAAGAGAGAGGGTAGAGCGATTCGTCGATTCTGGCAGCTTTTTGGAATTGGGGATGCTTAATCATTCGGATCAACCCGGTGCGGAAGAGAAAAGTCCAGCAGACGGATATATCTGCGGGTTGGCTAAGGTTGACGGCCGGCCGGTTGTTGTCCAAGCTTCTGACAAGACAGTGTTTGCCGCAGCGGAGGGGCAAGTGCATTTAAGAAAAGCGAAAGCGGTTAGAAAGTATGCAGTGGAACATGGTCTTCCGATTTTTGAACTGGCAGAAGGCGGCGGTCTTCGCATGCCTGATGGAATGGGATCGGACGGCATTAGCGCAAGCCTGCCTTTAAAAGAGGGGTTAAGACATGGGAGAAGGGTTCCGTATATCTCGGGAATTATGGGAGACAGCTTTGGTGGACCGACATGGCATGCGGTATCAGCAGATTTTGCTGTTCAAGTAAAAGGGACATGCATGGCGGTCGGCGGGCCAAGAATGCTTGAAATGGCGACAGGAGAGAAGATTTCTCCCGAGGAGCTTGGCGGCTGGAAGCTCCATGCGGAGAAGACCGGACAAATCGATGTGGCAGTAGACAATGATGATGAATGCATGGAGAAAATGAAAGAATTCTTTTCCTATATGCCGCTGAACGCAGAAGAGGAGCCGCCAAGGAGAGAAACGAAAGACGATCCGTTTCGCCGCTTGGATGAAGTCATCGACATCGTTCCTGTCCAGCGAAACCGCGCTTATGATATGAAAAAACTGATTAAAGTCATCGTAGATGACGGCGAATTTTTCGAATTAAAGCCGCTTTATGGACGTGCTTTAATTACAGGGCTTGCCCGCTTGGACGGCAGAGTTGTCGGGATCATGGCAAACCAGCCGATGCGAAACGCCGGAGCTGCCGGGCCAAATGAGTGTGATAAAGCAATCGAATTCATTTGCCTTTGCGACTCCTACCATATCCCGCTTATCTTTTTGAATGATGTTCCGGGATTCCTCATTGGAAGCAAAGGCGAGGAACAGAAAATACCAACGAAAATCATGGTGTGGAACCAAGCATTGGCCTATTCGACCGTTCCCAAGTTGACTGTTATCGTAAGAAAAAGCGTCGGTATGGCGTATGCAAATATGTGCAGACCTGGCATGGGGGCAGACTTTGTTGTCGCGTGGCCGACGGCTGAGATCAACTTCACCGGGCCTGAAGTCGGCGTTAATGTTGTCTATGGCCAGCAGCTGAAAAATTCGGAAAACGCTGCTGAAGAAAGAAAGGAACTATTGCATCAATGGTCATTTGACAGTTCGCCGTATAAAGCGGCTTCCAAGCATTATATCGACGATATTATCGATCCGAGGGAGACAAGGAAGTTTTTATGTCAGGCGCTGGAATACGCCTGCGCGAAAAATGGTTCAAAAAGTGAAAGGCTGTTGGCTAACTGGCCGACAGGCTACTAGGGGCAAATGTGATGAAAAAAGTAGGATTGTTTTTCTTGATGTTCGCATTGTTCCTACTCGCTAGCGCCTGCAGTTCGGACTCTAATTCTCAAACTAAAGGTTCAAGCAGTACAGAGGGTGCTGAAGGGAAAAGTGAGTCTTCAAAAGAAGGTGGTGACCTCGTAATCGGCTACTACTCGGATGCAAGCAGCTTCGATCCGCTGCGTGCTTCTTCCGGCGGAGATGAAGCACTGTTGTATTTTATTTATGACACTTTGATTAACTATGGTCCAGGCTTTGAGCCTGAACCCGGGCTTGCTGAATCTTGGGAAATGCAGGATGAGAAGACATGGGTTCTGAAACTCCGGGAAGGGGTAACCTTCCATGATGGGACAGAGTTTAACGCGGAAGCGGTGAAATTTAATATTGAACGTGCCAATTCAGACGCTTCAAACAAAGCTGATTTGAACATGATCGAATCAGTGGAAGCTGTAGATACACATACGGTCGCTCTGCATTTGAGCGAACCAAATGCCGGGCTTCCACAGGCATTAATGACAGCGGCGGGCATGATGGTTAGCCCTGCAGCAGTTCAGGAGCACGGGGATGACTATGCGCTCCATCCTGCAGGAACAGGTCCGTTTAAGCTGGCCGACCGAAATCCGAATAATGAACTGCGTTTTGAAAAGTTTAGCGAGTATTGGCAGAAAGGAAAGCCGTATTTGGATTCTGTCACTGTGAAAGTTATGAAAGAAGGCACGATGATCAATGCCTTGAAATCAGGAGAAATTCATGTTGCTGCCCCAATTTCCGCAACAAATATGGGAGACTTAGAAAATGCGGCTGGTGTGAAAGTGGATGCTAGTGCCTCTTTGAACTTCCAATATATTTTTATCAATACGTCCCTCGCTCCGATGGACGATGCAAAGGTTCGCCAAGCGATGCATTATGCGATCGATCGCGAGCAGCTTGTCCAGGCGATTCAATTTGGCCAAGGAGAGCCGGCCTACGGCCCGTTTCCGAAAGAACATCCTGCTTTTACGGAGGAAATTATCACGCCTTATGATAAGGAAAAAGCAAAACAGCTACTTGAAGAATCTGGAGTGGAATCGCCGGTGTTGGATCTGCTCGTCAAGCCGGACGCCTTTGATGTGAGAATTGGAGAAGCGGTGAAAGCACAGCTGGAAGAAGTTGGCTTTCAAGTGAACCTGCATCCGACCGAAGTGACGAAGCTTGTCGAGTTGGCCTTCAGCAATCCGCAATATCCGGCAACACTTGCACGTGCCTCAGGAAGGCCTGATCCAAATGCCTTGCTTTCTTTGTATTACAAGGAAGAAAGCTTTTATAATCCTGGAAAACATAAAAATGAAAAATTTGAAGCGTTGCTTCAACAGGCGGCAGCAGAGTCGGATGAAGCCGGACGCAACAAGCTGATTTCTGAAGCAAGCTTGATGATTATGAAAGAAGATGCGATGGGCGTTCCACTTTTCTTTGAACCGCTTATTGTTGCGGTGAATGAAAAAGTGCACGGCTATGAACCCCATCTATACGGAAAACCGAGATTCCAATTCCTTTCGTTGGAACAATAGAGAAACAGGCTTTTCTATCTGTCAAAGAACAAATAAATCCCAGGAACAAAAATAAGTTGTTCCTGGGTTATCGTGAAAGAAATATATCTTTCTAAAAAAGAAAGTGGCTTTCACTAATAGGAAATTTAGGTTGCTATACAAACAATATTGGGGAAATTTAACATTACCTAATAAAACGAGACTCTCTGTTAAAAACGCCTAAACCCTTAAAAATAGGTTTAGGCGTCTTTTGAACTTATCTGCCGATTGGGAAGTCAAACGGCACTGATCCGGGAGGGGAATGCTGAATAATATCGATCATCGGAATGGTGTAGGCGAACAAAATCAGCGCAATTGTAATACCAATCCATAACTTCCAGTTCTCAAGAACTTTAGGCGTCGGCATTGCATCTTCTTCCTCTTCCGCAATCGGATATTCTTCTTCTCCGCGCGGTGCAAAGAAGGCAAGCTTTATAAAAATGTAGACCATAAGAAGGATGCCGATGAATAGAATCGTGCCTCCAACGGCTTGGGCGATTTGATAGTTAATCCATACAGAAACCTGATCTGCACCGCCGTAATTTGAGAAGGCTGATCGCCTAGGTGCTCCAAGCAATCCTTCAATATGCATGGATGCGGACATTATCAACATACCAACCGCCCAAATAAAGGATTGAATAATACCCAGTCTGTTGATTTTTGGTGTCAGCTTCCTATTTGTTAAGACAGGCACAAGCCAGTAAGTGATCCCGAAGAAAGTAAGAATAACAGTCGTTGCAATCGTTAAATGGAAATGCCCCGTAACCCAAATCGTATTATGGACAAGCGCATTCAATTGGTGGGAGGCATTAATAATTCCTCCGATGCCGCCGGGGATGAATGCGACCATGCCAATAAACGGTGCAAGGAAACGAACATCTTTCCATGGCAGCTTTTTAAACCAACCGAATAAACTTTTATAGCCTTTACGTCTACCTGTAATTTCGAAAGTTGCGAAGATCGAGAATGCTGTCATAAGTGTAGGAACGACAACCATGAATGTCAGCACGACTTGAATGAACTTCCATGTCGGATTAATACCAGGTTCTGTTAATTGGTGGTGGAATCCAACAGGAATCGAAAACATTAAAAATAAAATGAATGATAATCTTGCAAGACCATCGCTAAAAATTTTGCCGCCGATAACTTTAGGTACGATGACATACCATGCCATGTAAGCGGGAAGCAGCCAAAAATAGACGAGCGGATGGCCGAAATACCAGAACAATGTTCGGCTAAGCAATACGTTAATCGTCGCTCCGTATCCAAGCGACCAAGGAATAAATTGAAAAACAACGGAAATGGCGACACCTAGTGATGCAATAACCCACATAATCATATTGATATTAACCATGAATGCGAGAAGTGGAGACTTTTGGCCTTTGTGCGCTTTCTTCCATACGTACAATTGGCGAAAGTTCACAAATGCGGCGATCCAGCTTCCGATAATGACAAGTGACAGACCGATATAAAATAAAGGATGGGCCCGAAGCGGCGCATAAAATGTATAAAGGACAGACGCTTCCCCAAGCAAAATCATCGTAGCAGTAATCAATGTCCCTATAAGCATGACCCAAAAGCTTACCCAGCCGACTTTAAGCTGTTTATCAGAAATTCCTGTCGTTTTTCCCATTAAAGAAAATTGAAACCCTACAATGAAAAAGGTCGTTAATACAAGAGCAAGAATGACCCCATGGACGGTTAATATTTGGTAATAGTTTATCCCGAAAGGCAAAGTAAACTTTCCCGCTCTGACCAATGTTTGCAATAGCCCCATCAACCCACCGATAAGAAGGGAAGCAAATGCTACATATAGAAAAGCCATATACAACTTTGATTCTTTTTTGGATAGTGGCAATAACTGTTGATTAGCCATTATTCATACACCTCCACTGTACCGAACATGAGATGGTGCCCGAGACCGCAATATTCATTGCAGACGATTGTAAATTCCCCTGTGTTTTTTAACGTTGTTTCGTAACGGCTAATGTGGCCAGGTTCGACCATCATATTCACGTTTGTGCCTGCTACGTTAAAACCGTGGACGACATCTTTTGTTGTAATTTGAAAAAGAACTTTTGATCCTTTTGGAATTCGGATTTTGTTCACACGTTTTCCTTTTTCATCGATTCCAAGATCATAATTAAAGGCGGATGCAACGATATTTACAACGTATTTACCTTCTTCCACTTTCGTAAGGCCAAGATTTTCAGGTTTAAAATTTTCATTGGCCTCAATGTTTTGAGGATCAATTGTTTCAATATGGCTTTGAGGATGTGTTCCTTTGTAGAAAGCGGCAAACCCGATGATTGCAAGGAATAAAATGAGGGAACCCAGTCCAAAAATAAGCCATATTTTTTCATATTTGTGTAAATGCATCTCACAGCACCTCCAAAAGGTTTCGACATTATCTTGTTAGGAATAAAATATAAGTTCCAAACCATGATACAACCATGACAATACCTAGCAACATGACAGAAATAAATGTTCCAGTTAATTTCACATCAGCGCTTTGTTTCTCTAGTGATTTTTTTTTGCTCATGGTTTTGCCCTCCCTTCACTTCCTTTTTACCCCTAAATCACTTGTAAAGATATAAAAAAATACACCTTAAAAAATTTGACATAATTTTTGGGCAAATTTTTGAATTTTATCAAAAAAACATACATCTCTCTGCTGATCTGATGAGGGGTTTCATACGATTTGTTGAAGGAATACTTGTTTGTTCCGTTATGGATGTTTACTTTGCATGAATAATTAAATAAAATGAGTAATGATGAGGCTGCTGAAATACGGGATGTAGTCGAAAGAAAAAAAGTGAGCTGACGAAATGGAATTACAAACGATAATTTTTACTTTTATTGGCGGATTGGGGATCTTTCTTTACGGAATTAAGTTAATGGGGGACGGTCTTCAAAAAGTCGCTGGGGACGGCTTGAGGGATCTTCTTGATCGATTTACGTCAAATCCGTTTATGGCTGTTTTGACGGGAATCGTGGTGACAGCCCTAATCCAAACAAGTTCTGGAACGACAGTACTTACGATCGGACTCGTTTCAGCTGGTTTTATGACGTTAAGGCAGGCAATCGGTGTCATTATGGGGGCCAATATTGGAACGACGACAACCGCTTTTATTATCGGAATTAATATTTCCGAATTAGCGCTGCCGATTCTTGCGCTTGGGGCATTTCTCATTTTCTTTTTTAAAAACCATAAAGTCAATCATTTTGGACAAGTGTTTTTTGGGTTTGGTTCTTTATTTTTTGGACTTAACTTGATGGGGGATGGAATGAAGCCCCTTCGGGATGTACCGGCTTTTACAGACTTAACTCTAAGCATGAGCGATAGCCCATTATTAGGTGTATTAATTGGTGTTATTTTTACTGTCATCATTCAAAGTTCATCAGCTGCCATTGGCCTTTTGCAAACCTTATTTGACCAAGGGGCAATTAGTTTGCATGCCGCTTTGCCTGTTTTATTTGGAGATAATATTGGTACAACAATCACTGCGGTGTTGGCATCGATTGGAGCTTCTATTGCCGCTAAGAGGGCGGCTTTAGTGCATGTTATGTTTAACGTCATTGGGACGATTCTTGTTCTGTTTCTTTTTGTGCCGTTTACACATTTTATTGAGTTCATGCAAGCGAGCCTTGATTTAAACCCTAGAATGACGCTTGCTTTTGCACACGGCACGTTTAATATAGCGAACACCATTATTCAATTTCCATTTATTGGGGCGTTGGCTTGGATTGTAACAAAGCTCGTTCCTGGCGAAGATACAACGATTGAATTTAAAACCGTTCACTTAGGTGAGCAGTTTATTCGGCAATCTCCTTCAGTCGCGCTTGGCCAAGGGAAAAAGGAAGTGTTAAGAATGGCCGAGTTAGCGGAAAAAGGGGTTAGAGAAGCTTGTCTATATTACAAAACACATGGGAAAAAGCATCGAGAACTGATCCCGCAAATTGAAGATGCGTTAAACAATCTTGATAAAAAAATTACCGAATATTTGGTGCAGATTTCTTACCATACATTGACTGACCATGATTTAAAAACGCATCACGCGTTAATGAATACGGTCATTAATCTTGAGCGAATTGGTGACCATATGGAAAATATTATGGAGCTTGTCGATAGCCAAATTAACAGTAAAGTGAAATTCTCCGATTCTGCTATGGCTGATTTGGATGAAATGTTCGATTTCACGATTTCCACTTTAAACCAAGCAATTAAAGCGTTGGAAACAAATGACATTGAACATGCAAAGGCTGTTCAAATCAAAGAAAGGCATATTGATGAAATGGAAAGGGAACTTCGCAAGAAGCATATTTTACGGTTAAATCAAAATGAATGTACGGGTACGGCGGGTATCGTGTATGTGGATATCGTCAGCAACCTTGAACGGATTGGTGACCACGCGGTTAATATTGCGGATGGCGTTATCGGAGAAGATTGATATAAAGCGAGACTTATCGGGGTGTTAACGTCCGTTATTTCCCGCTTAGACTTTTTCGAAATCTCTAAATCTTGAAGAGGGGGTCTTACGGACGGTGGCACCGGGATAAAGAAGGAGCGAACCGAGAGTGAATCGATTCGCTCCTTCTTATTTAAAATACAAATCGTAAAACCATTAAGGAAAGAACGCCTGTAATCACAGTACCAATCAGGCTTTTTGTTAAAATGGCTACGAGAAAAGTCGGCAAGGCGGCGATAAGTTCGAGCTTGTTGGAAGTTAACGAAATTTGATTATCAGACATCAATAATGATTGGACCAAAAGGGCTGCCATTACGGCAACAGGAATATTCTTTAGCCAGCTTATCGTCCATTCTGGCAGTTCAATCCGGCTAAGAAGCATAAGCGGAAGGACTCTCGGAATCAATGTAACGATGGCTGAGCCTATGATAATTAATAATATTGTATACCTTACTTCCATTTTTCAATCACCATGCCTATTGTTGCGCCTAAAATCGTTGCAATAATGACCCCGGTGCTTCCGGATAAACTGAAGCTGACAACTATGACAATCACTGCCGCACTGAGTGCTACGACAATATCGACAACATATTTTTTATGGCTTAGCATTTGAAGGATTAACAAACCGATAAACATCGCCGGCAAAGCAAAGTCAAGCCCAAACGATTCGGGGTTGGGAATCCATTTTCCAAAATAGGCACCAGCCAAGTTGGCAACGAGCCAATTTAAATAGGCAGTAATGTTTAACCCGAGCATCCATTTAAAGCTTGCTGTTTTTTTGTTTGGAAGCTGATTGATTGCCACGCCAAACGTTTCATCTGTCAATAGAGCGCCATTCACCATGTTCTTCCATGGAGGAAGATGACGGAAATAAGGCGCAACCGCCGCGCTAAGAAGCAGATGGCGCAAGTTTATAAAGAAGATTGTAAAAACAATCGCAGAAACTGGATTGCTTGCGGCGATCATTCCAGCGGCGATGAATTGCCCTGAACCTGCATAGAGAAGCAAACACATTAATGTGATTTCGACAATGCTTAAACCTGCTGTCTTTTGCACAACCCCCGCAGCAAAGCCGATGCTTAAATATCCGAGCAGTGTGGGGACACAATCTTTTACCCCTTGCCAAAAGCCATCATCATCGAATGAGGTGTTTGCCTTCAAATGAAGCGTATCCTGTTGTTCCACACCCCTACACTCCAATCTAATGCAACTCCATAGTTATAATGAAAACACGGTTCAAAAGTTTTGAACCGTTGGTTGATAAGGTAGATTTAAAAATCATCATCAAGCTGTTCTCTTAAAGAGCGTAGCTCTTTTTCAATTTCACCTAGCTTGTTTTCCTGTATCGAGGTTCGTTGACCAGTAGATTCCAGTTTCTCAAGATCATTTTGCAAACGAATATATTCCATCTTTAATTCAGCGATTCTTTGTTCAATTTCTTTTTTCGTTAAACTCAATGCAGTCACCTCATCATTCATTATAACGTCTAAAGCCATTTTGGCAAAAGAAATTAGAACATAAAAAAATTACTCTCTCCCTTTACAAAGAGACAAGTTGCTTATATAATTATAAACGTTAGTTTAAAAAAAGAACAATTAAAGTGGCCCGTTGGTCAAGTGGTTAAGACACCGCCCTTTCACGGCGGTAACACGGGTTCGAATCCCGTACGGGTCATTCCAGATTACAGAAATCAGAGACCAGAAGCCAGAATAGGACAAATTGGTATACCAATTTGAACAAATCTGAACTCCGGCTTCTGACTTCCGACATCCGGTATGGAGGATTAGCTCAGCTGGGAGAGCATCTGCCTTACAAGCAGGGGGTCGGCGGTTCGAGCCCGTCATCCTCCACCATATTGAATAAAGCCGTTTCAAATGTTATATTAGAAACAGTTTATGATTACACCGCTCTAGCTCAATTGGTAGAGCACGAACAAATAAGCTTCATTGAATTGGCATCAGCGTACCGATCGAATCACAATATTCTTTCTGAGATCGGGACGACGATACAGAAATTTCTTCATATATTACTTCTATTACTTCGCCGGTCTAGCTCAATTGGTAGAGCAACTGACTTGTAATCAGTAGGTTGGGGGTTCAAGTCCTCTGGCCGGCATCATCTATTATTAGCGCATCTACGTTGAGAGACATCTATGGAAGCTAAGATGGCAGTGCTAGTAGTATTCAGATTACGGAAGCCAGAGACCAGAAAAATATATTCTGATTTCTGGCTTCTGACTTCTGATCACTGGAAACGGAGGGGTAGCGAAGTGGCTAAACGCGGCGGACTGTAAATCCGCTCCCTTAGGGTTCGGCGGTTCGAATCCGCCCCCCTCCACCATACTAGAAGTTGGAAATGGGAAATTGGAAGTTAGACATGGGATATATGAAGGGCTCTTAAGTATGGCCACGAAGATTTACTACATATCCAACCTCTAAACTGCGGAAGTAGTTCAGCGGTAGAATACCACCTTGCCAAGGTGGGGGTCGCGGGTTCGAATCCCGTCTTCCGCTTCAAATATATCAAAGAAACCTTAAATTTTGCCATTTAAGGTTTCTTTCTTTTTTTATATATGATTTTTATTGGGAAAAATAATATATTGAATAAAGTGAAGAAGGTAGGCGTTGTGGTATAATAGAAAGCGATTAGAATTATCTGGGGGATGTGCGATGTGGCCTCTTAGTGACTTTGACATCTTTAACTTCATAGGAGATATAGGCGATATCATCGATATTTTACTTGTCACGTATGTGATTTATAAATTAACGATGCTTATCCGTGGTACGAAGGCAATCCAGCTTCTGAAGGGAATATCAGTAATCATCGCTGTATGGTTTTTAAGCAGCGCCTTCCAGCTTCGTACATTACAATGGCTTGTCGAGCAGGCGATCAATTTTGGTTTTCTCGCGATTATCATTATTTTCCAGCCTGAACTTAGGCGTGCCCTTGAACAGTTGGGAAGAGGGCGGTTTTTTACAAGATATGCTTCCCCTGAAGAAGAGGAATATAAAGAAACGATTGATGCACTTGTAAAAGCTTCTACATATATGGGCAAAAGGCGTATCGGTGCCCTTATTTCAGTTGAGCGTGAAACGGGAATGAATGAGTATGTAGAAACAGGCATTCCCATTCAAGCAAAAATCACATCTGAACTTCTCATTAATATTTTCATACCAAATACACCGTTGCATGATGGCGCGGTCATTGTAAATAAAAATAACATACTCGCCGCTGCTTGTTACTTGCCGTTGTCTGAAAGCCGTTTTATTTCAAAGGAGCTTGGCACAAGACACCGCGCGGCGATTGGAATTAGCGAAGTAACAGACAGCTTAACACTTGTCGTATCTGAAGAAACAGGCCAAATTTCACTTGCTAAAAATGGCGAAATTTATAGAGACTTAGATGAAGAAAATCTTAGGGAACAATTAAATAAAGAGATTCTAAAAAATAACACAGCTTCATCGCGCTGGCAGTGGAGGGGGAAAAGCAATGGATAAACTGTTGAAAAGCAACTGGTTTGTCATATTGGTTTCCTTTATATTGGCGCTCATGCTTTATTCCATCGTTGCAGTACCTAAAAATATGCAATCAAATGCGAACGATACAGGATCCAGAGTAAAAGACGGGGAAGAAAGAATCGAAAATGTTCCGGTGGAAGCCTACTATGATGAAGAAAAATATGTTGTTACGGGAATTCCCGAAACGGCAGAAATTACTCTTTCAGGTTCGACAACACAAATCTTTATGGCTAAAATGGAAAAAAGCTTAGAGGTATATGCTGATCTTAAAGACTTAGGGGTAGGAACCCATAGAGTCCGCCTTCATCACCGCGGCTTATCGGATGGGTTGGACATTGCGATTAATCCTTCGACCGTTATGGTAACAATTGAGGAAAAAAAGAGCAGCGATTTTCCAATTAACATTGAATATTTAAATGAAGATAAGCTTCCTGAAGGCTATAGTGTAAATGAAGCAATCGTGACACCAACGATGGCATCCGTTTATGGAAGCGAGGAACAGCTGAAAAACGTCGGATCGGTTAAAGGATATGTCGATTTAAAAAATGTGAAAGAAACGTTTACAAAGAGTATTCCGATAAAAGTATATGATCATAATGATAATGAAATAGAAGGGCTTTCTCTTAACCCGACAGTCATTGATGTCGAGGTTCCAATTACGGGGCCTAATAAATCAGTCCCGATCAAAATTAATAAAGTCGATAGCCTGCCTAAAGAGAGCAGTATTAAATCAATGACATTGAATCCCGACACTGTAACGGTCTATGGTTCTGTTGAAGCAGTAGAAAGTGTCGATTTCGTCGAGGCCACGATTAATTTGGCAAAGCTTCCGATAAAGGACAAACAAACATTAACCGTTGATATCCCGCTGCCGAAAGGAATCAAAATGGCCGAGCCGGAACAAGTTGAAATTACGATTGAAATTGGAAAAAGAGAAACAAAAACAGTGAAAAATATACCGTTGCAAATCAGCGGGCTTCGTGATGGACAAAAACTTATCTTCACAAAACCAAGCGGCGGAAAAATTGATGTTGAAATGAGCGGAGCTTCGTCTATATTGGAAAAAATTGTTCCCGACGACATTAACGCTTATGTGGATGCCACTGGTTTAGGAGAAGGAAAACATACCGTAAAGGTAAAAATCAACGGCCCTCAAAATATTGATTGGAAAGAAAAAGAAGTGACTTTCGAAATCAAGTGAAATCGTTAATCGAATTGGAAAAAGGGAGTGAATGAATATGGGGAAATACTTTGGCACGGATGGTGTTCGAGGAGTTGCAAATGCTGAACTCACCCCAGAACTTGCATTTAAATTAGGAAGATACGGCGGGTACATTTTAACAAAGGACATTGAAACAAAACCAAAGGTATTAATTGGCCGGGATACAAGAATTTCCGGTTATATGTTAGAAGGCGCACTCGTTGCCGGGCTTCTTTCAATTGGTGTCGAAGTCATGCGCCTCGGTGTGATCTCTACTCCGGGGGTCGCCTACTTAACAAAAGTGCTTAACGCGCAAGCGGGGATCATGATTTCAGCATCACACAATCCGTTTGGCGACAATGGCATTAAATTTTTCGGCTCAGACGGCTTCAAACTCTTGGATGAACAAGAAGAAGAAATTGAAGCGTTGCTAAGCCGTGAAACAGACGACCTTCCTCGCCCGATAGGAGCAGATCTTGGCGTTGTTAATGATTATTTTGAAGGCGGGCAAAAATACTTGCAGTTTTTGAAACAAACTGTTGATGAAGACTTTTCAGGTCTTACCATCGCGCTTGATTGTGCTCATGGTGCAACTTCTTCACTTGCCCCATACTTGTTTGCTGATCTTGATGCAGAAATTGTAACAATTGGTACAAACCCTAATGGGTTGAACATCAATGATAAAGTTGGCTCAACTCAACCAGAGGCTCTCGTATCAGTCGTTAAAGAGAAAAATGTTGATATTGGGCTCGCCTTTGACGGGGATGGCGACCGCCTAATTGCGGTTGACGAAAAAGGCAATGTCATCGACGGCGATAAAATTATGTTCATTTGCGCAAAATTTTTAAAAGAACAAGGTCGCTTGAACAATGATACGGTCGTCTCCACTGTAATGAGCAACTTGGGCTTTTATAAAGCACTTGAAGCGAACGGAATCAAGTCTGAACAAACAGCTGTCGGTGATCGGTATGTGATGGAACGAATGCGAAGCGGCGGATACAGCTTAGGAGGCGAGCAATCCGGCCATATTATTTTCCTCGATTATATAACAACCGGAGACGGCATGCTTTCTGCATTGCAGCTCGTCAATATCATGAAATTGGCCGGGAAGCCTCTCTCAGAACTTGCAAGTGAGATAGAAGCCTTCCCGCAAAGCTTAGTCAATGTTAAAGTGACTGATAAAAATAGCGTCATGGAGAATGAAAAAATCAAAGCTGTCATCGAAAAAACAGAACAAGAGCTGGGCAAAAACGGGCGTGTTCTTGTCAGGCCCTCTGGAACAGAGCCGCTGGTTAGAATTATGGTTGAAGCCCCAACAGAAGAATTGTGCACAGGCTATGTTCAAGAAATCGCAGCCGCCATACAAAACGAAATGGGAATCAATAATAATGATTAGTACATAGTATAAAGGACTATACAAACAGCGGTGTTTGTATAGTCCTTTTTAGACTAAAAAGGAATTGACGATTTTTACGTGAGTGTTGTATGATTGGAACATTCGAAAATAGAAAGGTGGTCGGAATCGATTTTATTAAGAAGCGCCTGGACTATCTTTCGTACGAGAAAGAAGGATAGTTGACGAGGAAGAGGTTCATCGAATGTCGGCGGATGCCTCTCGGCTGCCCATCACAGCTGTTACCCCACTTGTGAAAACTAAAAGGCGACTTTTAGCATAATCACGATTGGGATGATGTACATCAATGATCGTTCGGGGCAAGAACAGCCCCGCTTTCTCGCCCCGATAACGGGAGGAATGACATATATGTGTGGGATTGTAGGATACATCGGCATCAACAATGCAACGGAAATTTTATTAAAAGGGCTTGAAAAGCTTGAATACCGCGGCTATGATTCCGCTGGAATTGCACTCTTAAACAAGCAAGGCATTCATACTTTTAAAGAAAAAGGGCGAATTGCGAATCTAAGAGAACATATTGACCTAACTATAGAAGGGACAACCGGAATCGGGCATACGCGCTGGGCGACGCATGGCGCACCAAACCGTATGAATGCACATCCACACTCAAGTAAAAGCGGCCGGTTTACCCTTGTGCATAACGGAGTCATTGAAAATGCAGCGGAATTAAAAGGAAAACTCTTACATGTCCAATTGAAAAGCGATACAGACACGGAAGTCATTGTCCAACTCATCGAACAATCGGTAAATGAAGGTTGTACGGTTGAAGCGGCTTTCCGTACAACGTTAGAAAAATTGCAAGGATCTTACGCAATTGTCCTTCTTGACAGCCAAGACGATGGAACGATGTACGTAGCGAAAAACAAAAGTCCGCTTCTTATCGGACTTGGCGAGGGATTTAACGTTGTCGCAAGCGATGCCATGGCGATGCTCGAACAAACAAACCGCTTTATTGAGATCATGGACGAAGAAATGGCTTTTGTGAAACAAAACAAGGTAAGCATAAAGAATTTGGCAGGGGAAACTGTCGAACGAAATCCGTTTACTGTTGAATTTAATGTAAATGATATAGAAAAAGGGACGTATCCACATTATATGCTGAAGGAAATTGAAGAACAGCCAGCTGTCATCCGGCAGATCATTTCCCATTATCAAGACAAAGATGGAATGATTCAATTTGATCAAGCGATTCAAAAAGAGATTGTTGAAGCCGATCGGCTTTATATTATTGCATGTGGAACAAGCTACCACGCTGGCTTAATCGGGAAACAGCTTTTTGAGCATGTTGCCCATAAGCCAACTGAAGTGCATGTGGCAAGTGAATTTCTATACAATATGCCACTGCTTTCTGAGAAACCATTATTTATCTTTATTTCACAAAGCGGAGAAACAGCGGACAGCCGTGGTGTACTTGTCAAGATCAAACAGCTTGGTTACAAAGCAATCACAATTACAAATGTGCCCGGCTCAACCCTTTCGCGTGAAGCGGATTATACATTGCATACACACGCCGGACCCGAAATTGCTGTTGCGTCCACAAAGGCATACACAGCGCAAATGGCTGTCCTTGCCTTGCTTTCGGCTCAAGTCGCAACTTTGAACCAGTTTGAAATAGGCTTTGACCCCGTGCAAGAATTAAGCATTGTTGCCAATGCGATGGAAAGTGTTATCGACAAAAAAGAGAAAATTGAAGAAATTTCCCGGGGAATATTGTCGATTTCTCGCAACTGCTTTTTCATCGGCCGAGGTATCGATTATGCGGTTTGCCTTGAAGGAGCCTTAAAGCTGAAAGAAATTTCCTACATTCAAGCGGAAGGATTCGCAGGCGGGGAACTGAAACACGGGACAATCGCACTTATTGAAAAAAACACTCCTGTCATTGCGTTAGCCTCACAAGAACATGTGAACGGAAGCATCCGCAGCAATGTTAAAGAGGTTGAAGCACGTGGCGCCAACACATGCATCATCAGTATGGAAGGGCTCGATCGCAATGATGATCGTTTCGTGTTTCCTAGGGTGCACAAGCTTCTTACACCGCTCGCAGCGATCATACCGTTTCAACTTATTGCCTATTATGCGGCTTTGCATCGCGGTTGTGATGTTGATAAGCCAAGAAACTTGGCCAAAAGTGTGACGGTGGAATAAGAAATATAGATAAGTCGTATTTGTTGTTGTCTTCAAATAAAATTAATGGTTCTTAAATAAAAAAAGCGTTCCTTAAATAAAATTAATGTTCCCAATCCGAAGGTTTTTTCCGGTACTTTTCCCGGTAGACCTTCGGTTTTTTTATGTAAAATTCAGCGGGAATCCAATCCCATTTTCAATCAAAATTTAATCCGAATCTAATCGCTTTTGTCTATTCTGTTGTCCCTCAAACTCCTTGTCCAGTAAGGGTTCTAGTCTCTTCTGTTTAGTTTCCCTAGGGTATTGAATCGGCATCCTTTCCAGTGTTTTTTCTCACTCATTAGAATCAGAAAGTCCTCAATCATCTACTCCGTATTCGTCTATTATGGGAACGTAATTTTTTTATAAAAGAAAATGGAAGGGGTGTTGAAGGGGGCGTGAGCCCTTGGGGGAGAAGGCGTTGAGGGGAGTGAGGAGGGGAAGGGGCGTGGGAATGTTAATTTTCGATGGGACACAGAATGAAGTTGAGGGGGAATAAAGGTGGTGGACAAAAATTGAAAATGGACAGAAGTGTTGACATGGAAAAGCAAATAGGGCGTTTCGTCAACAGTACGGCAGAGGTAAAGTTTCTTGAAATGTATGATGAAGCCATGAATCGGTGGCCTGATTCACGTCGCGAGTTAAAATTGGAAACAAGTTTCGGTCGAACTCATGTACATAGCTATGGGAATGGAAAGGGAGATCCCATTGTTTTACTCCATGGAGCGAACGGTACTTCCGCATCATGGGCAAACAATGTTGTTGAGCTCGGAGAGCACCATTCAGTGTTTGCGGTAGATACAATTGGCGATGCAGGACGAAGCATTCAAAAAGCTCCAATTCAGCATGCCGAAGATTATGCGGCTTGGTTAGACGAAGTACTGCAGGGTCTAGGTTTAAAAGAAGTGCATTTGATTGGCGCTTCTTATGGCGGCTGGATTACCCTGAATCAGGCAGTACATTCTCCTCGATTACTTCAATCGATTACACTTCTTGACCCTGCTCGTGCACTTGCAGGCTTAACGTATAGGGCCTGGCCATTTATGCTTTGGGCAAGCATGATCGGACCGGACTTTATTCGACGTGCGTTTATCCGCTGGACGGATGCGGGTTCATTAACAGAGGAAAATCAGACACAATTGGTGGTTTCAGCTATGCGTGATTACAAGATGCAGCGAATTCCTCCACAATATGTAAGCGATGATGAGCTGCGATCGAAAGTCCCCGTCCTGTTGCTTCTGGGAGAGAAAAGCCCCATGCACATTTCCCAACGTGCAGCCATCCGAGCAAAAAAGCTATTGCAAGATGTTGAGGTAGAAATTCTACCACAGGCTGGGCATAAGTTGCCAGCGTATTTAGTTAATGACCGAATTTTGAGATTCATTAAATATCTACCAAAAACTTCATGACAGGAAGTCATAAAAATAGGCATGCGGTTTTCCAGAAAAGGCGTGATTGCAGAAGATCAACGGTAGAAAATGATCAAACTTTTTTACAAAGAATCTTCTGTAGCAAATATTTTAAGAGTCTGTTTTAATCAATCTTTTTTACAAAAACAGGCTCTTCCTTTGTAGCCAAATCAGGTTTTAACGGCTCTTTTTGATCAAACTTTATTATAAATCAACATTTGTTGTTGAGTGACAATAAAGTTGTTTAATTACAAATAAAGTCGTTTAATTTACAATAAAGTGTGTTTTTTGTTGTGATGAAGCTCATAAGGTGATAATTCGTGGCCAATCCTAAATATAGGATCAAAAAGAGAAAAGATGCTTTAAAGGAATTAAACGAGTTAGTAGAAAGAAATTCTAATTTATTGATTATCCATTACTCTTGCTGTTGAGTAATAAAAAATTTGTTTAATGTGTAGTTGAAATAAAGTTGTACCGTTTTACCTCTTTGGATATGATTTGTCCATATGGATTTTTCAGGGCAATAATAAATAGGGCTTGCTGAACATCAATAAAACCCTCTATTCACAAGGAATTGTAGTGGTTTATGTCGAATTCATATGCAAGGAAATACACTTAAAATCAACCTTGCAGATGGAGTGAACATAATTATATTATACTTTAACATTGGGGCATTATTTATATAATCATAATTTTGAGCTACTGCAGTCTGAAAAGATGAATGCCATGAAACTTGTATGGAGTGTGTTTTTAGAATTTGAAGCTCCTGATTATACAGCTGAAGGTATTAATACTTTTCGTGATTTTATTAATAATGAAGACGCAATAAAGGGACTTGAAATATATGGCGCTTATGAAAAGGGAAATCTTATTGGCGTCATAGCAACAAGAAATGAGGGCAACCATATTGCATTATTTTTTGTACATGGAAAATATCACAAGCAAGGAGTTGGGCGGAAATTATTTGAAGCAGTTCTGAAAAATAGTACCTTAGAAATAATCACTGTCAATTCCTCACCTTACGCGGTAGAGATTTATCATAAACTTGGATTTGTAGATACCGATATAGAACAGATTAAGGAAGGTATGAGATTTACACCGATGAAGTACCAAAAATATGAATAATGTGAAGTTGAGTTAGATTGTCAATCGTTATTATTGTGCGATTATAATCGATATGTTTCCTCGAACGTCGATTTCCCAAAAAATAGCGAAAAACTGATTGATATGTTTCCCCATACGCAGAGTTTCAAAATTGGCTCAAGACATCAATGCCATCAACTCAAGCCAGCCGGAACAACGCGTTAAAAAAGGTGACAAACTGGGTTAATACGTAAATTAAGAAAATGTTAATAGTGGCTTTTGGTATTAAAACGTGTGAGTAATTCGGGGAGGTGTTTATTTGGAAATTAGAAAAGCTACAATTGATGATGTCAAAGATATTAGTCGTATTCATGCTTTAAGCTGGAAGTCGGCCTATACAGGAATTATTCCGCAAACTTATTTAGATGAGCTTAAAGAAGATTTCTGGGTACCTGCTTTTGAAACCTGGTTAAATGATAACGTTTTAACTGTACAGGTTATGATGGAGAAGGGTAGCATAATTGGTTGTGTTGCTTATGGGAAGGCCCGGCATAAATCACTATTTAGTTGGGGCGAAATTGTCTCTATTTATTTGTTACCCGAGTATTTTGGCAAAGGATATGGTAATAAGCTATTAGAAAGGGCTCTACTAGATTTAAAACAATCAGGTTTTCAAAATATTTATTTGTGGGTGCTAAAGCAAAACCAACGTGCAAGATATTTTTACGAAAAGAACAATTGGCGATGCAATGAAGATGATGAATGCATTTGTGAAATTGCAGGAAAACAACTTACTGAAATACGTTATATTTATTCTTTTGACAACTCTACTCAATCATGATTATAGAACTAGATACGTTATGCTTTTATTGTGAAGTGTAGTGGATATGTTCCCGAGAACAGACATACTCAAATGACATTCATTATGTCCTCTCGAGCCATGTGGAGGCTATAGTGTTGCTACAAAGACAAACTTTATAGAAATCCTTAGTTTTAAACACTTTCACAAGCATTTGCAAATTCGGGCTTGGTCGAATTCAAGCACGACTTGCGAACACCAGTCAAACAGTCATTGCTCTTCAATTCATGGTAATGAATTTGGAGAGAAGACTCCGGATTCTTTTTTTCCTTTTAATCAAATGGTACAGATATCGAAATTTACAATGGGCATAACGCTGAATGATTCTATTCAACAAGCCCTAAATAAAGTTTTATTCCATTTCTATTAAGGGGCCGTATTCTGCAGTAACCTATAAAGTTAATGTAAAGACTATTTGACACTAGGGGCTGAACATGATAAAGTTCAAATGTAAAGATATTTTGACATTTGAATAAGGTGATGTAATTGTTAATCAGGTCAGTCGTGCCACTTTTAGTAGGCTTAATTATTTTCTTTATTATAGGCTGGGTCACTGGTACAGATGAATACGGTGGGGTTAAAACAAAAGATGATGAGCGTTCGCAGTTAATTAAACAAAAGGCGATTGTAAGCAGTTGGTTATTCCTCCTTATGTTTTTCATTATTAACTTTGTTTTTGACTTCTTTAATTTAAATGACGAGCGTTTAGCATTGGTTCCGTTTGTTTATCCAGAATTACTTTATTTGCTGATTGCTGTTATTAGTTATTTTATATATTACTGGATATATAGCCGGCGGATGAGCAGCAATGAAAAATAAAATTTTAAAACTTCGTAAGGTTAAAGGTTTTACACAAGATGCATTAGCAAAAAAGTGCAATGTATCAAGACAAACAATTAATGCTATTGAAAATGACCGATACGACCCTACTTTGCAACTTGCTTTTAAAATAGCGAGAGTTCTTAATACAACAGTAGATGATTTATTTCAGGCATAATTTTTATTCCACTAACGGGCGCGATTATGGAATAACACTAAACAACTTTTTTATCACAAATTCTGTTCATAACCATGAGTCGAACATGAAAATTAAACAATTATTTTTTTTTGAAGGCCGCACTTTTCAACGGAAGAATGCGGCTTTTAGCAATCAAAATTAAACGACTTTATTTTCATTGAACATTTGTTGTGGATTTAAAATAAAGTTTGATAATTTAATACAAAGTCCGATAATTTGTAAAAAAGATTGATAATTTGTAATAAAGTTTGATTAAAATCCTGTATTATTTAAACAGGATTTTTTTGTTCTTTCCGATGTTTTAAAACCTCAATGAGGTACTCCATTAAATGGTCTTTATGAGATTAACAATTGAGTCAATTTCATAATTGCCATTTATAAAAATTTCAACATTTTTTTGATTAAAAAAAGAGCTGTCAAACCTACTTTTCACTTTTGCTATTGAAAATTGGCAATAGGAAACTAAGCCCACAAGGAAGTTTTCTTTATCATGTGCCTAAATACGAAAAATAAAGTAGTCGCTGTTCACCGTTGCCACGTTGGATCCCTTAATTCCTCACTCGTACATCCAAGAGAGGTGTTTAAATCAGCAATCTTAAATAACAGTGCATCCATAATTGCAGCACATCAGCATCCAAGCTACGACGTTGTAGCTTCTAGAGAGGATATTGAAGTGAGCAAGCGATTAGTGGAAGCAGGCAGGATACTAGGAATAGAGCTACTGGATCATGTCATCGTTAATGCAGATGGTGAATATACCAGTATGAAAGAAAAGGGGCACGCTTAAGGGAGAAGGCAGCACCTTCTCTTTTTGTTTAATTCCTTTATGTTGTACTGTACCACATTCCATGGTATGGTTGTAGTACAGTACAACATTTAAAAGGAGCTGTTATTTGTGAAAAAAGCGACCGTTCAAATTCTTGAAAAGCTACCCTGTTTAAAAAAATACGTCTGTTTAAAAAAGAACCTTTCCTTACAGCAAGCCATGAATGAATTATCCAATGAAGTGGAAAAAACGTTTATTCAATTGATATGGTTCTTTGAAAATCCTGAAGATCATCCCTTTGAACTGAATTTGTTGCACCATCATTTAGATGGTGAGTGGCTTAAGTTTGCTCTTGAAATGATTACCTTCTATTTCAGGGAGGATACTTTTTTACTTCCGAAACCGACCGATTCAGTTATCATTACCAACGATTATTTAGATCAAAGTGGAGCTTCACGTTTTTTGTCTGAAAAAGGACTAAATAATTTTCCACAACGAAAGATTGCCACATACATTCAACGAGGAACCTTTCCTAAAGAGGATTTATTAATTTCCGGTAAGAAGTTTTGGAAGGTCACAACAATAGAAGACTATGCAGCCGATCAACTAAAGAAAAAAAATTCCTCATATCGAACAAAATGAATATTATGTTAGATTGGTTATATGTAGGAAAAACCCTTGATATTATCGGCTTTTACTGGTTTCATGATAAATAATAGCCTTTTGAATATAACATAACGTGTTTAGTTGTAATATTAAATATGACATAAAATGTGACGTTCAAATTGTGATGTTTAAAAAAACTGACGTTCATTTTGTGATAGTTAGATCATGGAAGGAGATTTAAAATCAATGGCTCAACAAGGGCAAAATGCTGTTGAACCGATTCGCAATAAAGAGGACATTAAAAACATGAAAGAATATCTGTTGCACCAATCATACCGGGATTATTTCCTGTTTGTCTTTGGCATTAACAGCGGGCTTCGCATCAGTGACATTCTTCCTTTGCGTGTGATGGATATCCGGAATGTCGACCACTTAAGGTTAAAGGAAAAAAGACCCGTAAAGCAAGGCGAATCAAGATGACAGCAGCCTTAAAAAATGAGGTTGAAAAATACACTCGAACGATGGCTGATTTCAATTATGTATTCCCCTCAAGAAAAGGAGATCGTCCGATTGGCCGGGGCCAAGCGTGGCAAATTTTAAATGAAGCAGCATGTGATATTACGGGGCCGATTGGAACCCACACATTAAGAAAGACTTTTGGTTATCACTTTTACCAAGAACATAAAGATGTTGCCATGTTGCAACGGATTTTTGGTCATTCTTCGCCATCCGTCACGTTGCGTTATATCGGTATATCAGACGATATGATTGACGATGCGCTTGATGACTTTTCCTTATAATCCTTAAAGGCTTAAGCCTTTCTTATTCGCTTAAGCGAAATGTGGGATTAACAATAGAAGGTAATGATAGCATCAAAATGAATCCGGACAATGAAGCTTTGACCAAGAAATTTTATATTGGGAAAGTTTAAGGCTTTCTCGCAAATAGACCTTCCATTTTTAATTGAGGATAGTAATCACTATGGTTGTGCAAAACTTCTGTTTTTACCCAATGGTTATAATCGAGTTTTATATCAATTTCATCACCAGTTGTAAAGTATGTACCATTGGATAAAGAGTATTCCGGTTAATTTTTTTCATCCATATAACGGAAGAACTTTTCTAAACGTTTAGCAGCTAATCTGTATGCTTTATCTTTATCCCTTGGACCAATTGCCACAATTTCCATCCGAATGACTTCATCTTCAACAGGTCTATAAATGATTCGTATTTTTAAAGAATTTGATTTGATTTTCGCAAATCCATGAAGATTACCATGTAATGTTTCCGCCATATCATCTGGAACAACAAATTATGTTACATCCAGATTTAGCAAAGGGGATGTTTTTATTGACAACCTTGAAAATACGTTACTTTTTCTTATTTGGTCTGCTCGTTTTCGCGGGGGTTTTACTTGTTTTCGACATAGATAACGATGATTTATTTATGTTTGGCCTCTCCTACACAGTACTCGGCTTTTATCCTATCATTTGGATGCGGCACCAGTTGAAAAAACAGGGGATGACTTTCTCGGAAATCATACGACCCCAGGGAACACTAAACCAATTGCCCCGCCTGATTGGGATCATCGTACTACTCATCATTTTCTCCTTGGGTGCGTTCTGGCTGCTCAATTTTGCTCTGTCTTATACGTTCCCTAGCGCGGTTGATTTTTTACTACAAGAAGATGAATTATTTCCCGAACAGGGCTTGTTATTTTTCTTCATGGTGTTATACATTTGTATCATCGGTCCTGTCGCCGAGGAGTTGATTTTTCGGGGACTATTTTTAAACCGGCTGTCTGCAAAATTCAAATCACCCATAGCCGCTATCATCATTGCCAATGGCATGTTCGCTATTTTACATATGGATCCAATCGGGGCTTTTGCATTCGGCGTCATTTTATCGCTTATTTATTTTAAAACCCGCAATTTGTGGTGGCCCATACTGCTCCATATCTTGAACAATTCCTTTGCAATAGCCTTGATGTTGTTTAACATACCGGATCCGGCGTTTTTAGCTTATACAAATATCGATGAAGTGCGGCGGGCGTGGTTGCCAAATACCCTTTTTGTCATATTAACCGCCGTTTTGGTAATCGTCCTTATTCGTAAAAAAAGCAAAGAGGTTGATTGGGACGAGATTAGAAGGGCGACATAAAAACAAGCCAAAATTCATGTCATGTATAAGGGGTGGTACCGGCACCGACGCCGCTTGTACGGATTTGGCGATGATGTTCCTTCTGTCAAAGAAATGTATTGTCCAATAAGGTTTGAAATGAAGGTTTCTTGCGGTAAAATCTTTATAAGTTGCATGGCTTAGCCCTTTCAATTCACAGCAGACGTCCAATAATCACTGCCAAAGTTGCTAAATGAAGGGGATATTTCCCACCTTGTTTTGCGATGGTTAGATGCTCCTTCAAAAAATCCGCAAGCTTTATTTTCTGTATATAGTCAAGCATCGGCAAAGCCCCGCCAAACTGAGAGTTGCATTTTTTAATGCCGGATCGATTGAAATCCTTCCGATGCCTGCCGAGTATGTGGTATAACTATTCACCATAAGGAGCCTCTTTCGACTGGCTATTGTGCTCTTGCAAAACCAACTATACTAGTGTTTGGGGTACTTTTTTAATGGTTTGATTGAAAGGCGTCTCGAAATGCAGAATTATTTTCTTTTTGTGTTAAAAATGATTGGGAATTTTTTCAATTTACCAAACAAGTGCTTTAGTTAAATAACAATTTGGTGATTTTAGGAATGAGTCCATATGTTAGTTATTCCATTAAAGGGTTGTTATATTTTTAAACCAATTGATGTATTTTACAACAAAAATTAAACAACTCTATTTTACCCCCGTTCTAAAATCAAAACGGGGGTATGTAGGTTTGATGTTTTAAAATTAAATAACTTTATTGTCAATTTACATTTATTGGAGTTGGAAAGAAAAATTTAACGTTCATTTTGTGATAGTTAGATCATGGAAGGAGATTTAAAATGAATGACTCGACAAGGGCAAAATGCTGTTGAACCTATCCGCAGTAAAGAGGACATTAAAAACATGAAAGAATATCTTTTGCATCAATCGTACCGGGATTATTTCCTGTTTGTCTTTGGAATTAACAGTGGGCTTCGCATCAGTGACATTCTTCCCTTGCGTGTGATGGACGTCCGGAATGTGGATCATTTACGATTAAAGGAGAAAAAGACCCGTAAAGCAAGGCGAATCAAAATGACAGATGCTTTAAAAAATGAGACTGAGAAATACACCCGAACGATGGCTGATTCCGATTATTTATTTGCATCAAGAAAAGGAAATCGTCCGATTGGCCGTGGCCAAGCGTCGCAGATTTTAAATGAAGCAGCTGCGGCATGTAATATTCCGGGACCGATTGGAACTCATACGTTAAGAAAAACTTTCGGTTATCATTTCTATCAAGAGCATAAAGATGTTGCCATGCTGCAAAGGATTTTTGGTCATTCTTCGCCATCCGTCACGTTGCGTTATATCGGTATATCGGATGATATGATTGATGATGTACTTGACGACTTTTCCTTGTAAACCTTGAAGGCTTAAGCCTTCCTTATTCGCTTAAGCGAAATATTCTTAGTAAAGGTGAGTTTATTTATGACTAAACGAGAGAAGTTAATTGAGTATTTTAAAACGGTAACTCCTGAAGAATTTTTGATGGATTTGCAAAAAGGCAGCAAACCAATTGAAGCTGACCTGAAGCTGATTAAAGAAATAAGGGAAATCGGTCTAAGTAATGAGGCTATCAATGTTTTAATTCATTATATCTTGATTAAAAGTGACATGAAATTAAATAAAAATTATGCATTAAAAATCGCAGCCCATTGGAATAGGAAAAGAGTTACTACTGCTGATGAAGCTATGATGTGGCTTTGAAATAAAGTTTAACGGTTTGTAAAAAAGTTCGACCGTTTATAAAAAAGATTAACTGTTTATAAAAAAGTTGCACCGTTTTTCCCCTTCGGAAATGCTTTTCTAAAGGGGATTCTTGTGGTAATAGTAATATAAGGTTATACCGCAAACGGGCCAGATTGTTGTATAAATCATTTAAAGAAAAGCGTTATGGGTGAAGGAATTATGATGATTTTCACTAATTGATTGGGAGTCAGAAGATGAAAAATAAAAAAAGAAATAGAGACGGCTTTTTTAAAGATACCTTAATTGAATCCATATTTGAAGTGGTATGGAACATCTTAATGTTTATACCAAGAATGATAATTCGCTTAATAGCGAACATTTGGTGAAGTAGTTAGTTAAAATAGGACTAACGAGGGCAATGCAAATAAGGTCAGTTGTTTTTATAAAAACAAGATTCAGCAATAGGACGCGTTAATTTAATATGGCTGTGCCGTAATCGGGCCATTTAGTTGGTGCGACACGTTCCTGACTCAAATGAGATGTGGTTAACACAATCTCGGTAAAGGTCAGGTAATTTATGATTTAAATTGAAGGATATTATCAAGGTGCCGAATGAGGAGGTAACGTTCTGAAAGGCTTCCCCTGCGTCGAATAGCACGCTGTTTAGTAAGGAAAAGCGTGTTATAAGCTCGGCTAATAGGCGTGAGAATTTACCGTAACAGTCCGGTTGACGAAACCCTACCCGATGGGGCGGCGTAAATCATGATGCTTGGGTTGAACAAATATGGTGAGAATGCAATGAAATAGGACAATAAACTATATTGCTGGCGAACCTCCGAATGTACGGGTCTAGACTGGCAATACATAGAAATGTGTATATCACTATATGTGAGGTTAGCTGTGGATGAGTAAGAATCCGCAATATAAAAGTCCATCTTGTGTTACAGGCACATGTAATGCTAACAGGCTCATAGGAGGCACCTAAGTTTGTTCCATAATAGAGGATATTCAACGTGGTAAGCTGGTAACGTGGAGAGCTTACTCTCAATGAAGCGTTAGAAAGGAAAATAATTGTGAGATTAGGGGTTATATAACTTTCTTTTATATCAGTGAAAGTTGTGGCACAGTACCATTGAAGCGTGTAATCAACGTGGAGGGATAGCCACTAGACTAATAAAAGATTCATTCACCATTCAAGGCAGTCCTTCAACGATTAATAAGGTTCTTGTAAGACTAATAGAGGTTCAGCTCCAAGAGCCACCGACTTGTTAAAACGAAAGAAACTGAGGCACAATGAGTATTATGATATGCAATCTCATTTTGATTCCTTATATGCTCGAAGTGCTAATGGTCAAAATTTTTATGGATTACTCGATTTAATGCAATCAGACGAAAATATTCGGTTAGCTTATCGGAATATTAAACGAAATACCGGAAGTACAACGGCTGGATATGATGGATTAACGATTGAAGATATAAAGCAATTGTCTGTATCAGAAGTTATATCGAAGATACAACGAATGTTTGAACACTATAAACCCCAAGCAGTTCGGCGGGTCTTTATTCCAAAGACAAATGGAAAAACACGACGATTGCCGTTGACTCTGCACAAGCTGGAATCTTTGATCTTGCAGTATTCGGTAGAGATGAAGCCATCCAATATGAAGTAAAAAATGTTTATGAGATAGAGGTTGATGAAATTGGATTAAAATATTATGTTGCATGTTGTGATGTGGTTGCTTCAGATGCACAAGGGGGAGTTGTTCCAGGTGGTGCGGTTTCAATGTCTGGTTACGGTGACGGAATGTACGAGGTGAAAGTAAAATATAACATTTCTAAAGAGGTTGTTGGAGTGATGATTGACTTTGGAGATGAGGAATAAAGATTATCTTGAAAACGAGTCTTCTGTTAAAGGGCGCCATTCCGAAAGAGGAATCGGTGCCCGGTACAGAGGACAAGGGCCATTTTATAGACACAGGATAGGTGGAGGTTCAAGTGACGATAAATAATAATTCTAATGAAGGATATACCTTATTCAGACCAGTAGGTATTAAGATTGAATATCCATTGGTTGATTTGAGAAATAAACAAGTTACTGGAACCGTTTCATACAATGATAAAATTTATATGACTGTTATTGTGGATCTAAATTTTGAGTCAGTGGAGGTTGAAGGAAGCGTCGAGGAGCTAAAAGAAATTTCTATGAATGAGGAGTCCCACATAAGAATGTTTAAGACCGAAGCAAAGTTCTTTGTTGAAAACAACATTTCGAATCCAAAAGAATACTTTGAGCAGTTTAAATAATTCCTTTTTAAAGTAACAGGGGATTTTCTCCAATGAAAATTGAAATAATCTTCCGCAAAAGGGCGCGTTTGTGGAAGATCATAGCCAGAAATTGATCAATCTTTTTTATAAAAATTGCATTGTGTTTCACAAGGAATTAACCCGTTTTGATCAATCTATATTCAAAATGGGTTAATTTTATTTAACGTAAAATATAGGTTTGTGAGGTATCTTTGATCAAACTTTATTCCAAAGCCACATTTGTTGTGGCTTTGAAATAAAGTTGCGATGCTTATAAAAAAGATGCGATGTTTATAAAAATGTTGCGAAGCTTTACCCCTTTGGATGTAATTTGTCTAAAGGGGTTTCTTATGGGGGTAGCATCAGGAAAATGCGAATTTACAACGGTAAGAGTTTCGAGACAAGTCGTATGAGACTTTATAAATTCCTATTTTGCACGATTTTATGTCTGTCCCAATAGACTCTACTCTATTGGAATTAAGAGATAATACAATTAAACAAACGGGCCAGGTTAGTGAAATAAAGACATTAAAAAAATAAGAAATCTTTAAGAAAAAGAAAAGCACTGTAATGTTGTGCAGGAAAAGCATATGCACTGCCATTCTAGATACTTTTCTCTTTTTATTTTATATTTTTTTAAAGGAATACCTTGCATTATTAAGTAATATAAATTATAACTAATTTAGGAGGTGGATGATTTGGAAGTAAATAAAGAAGTTTTGAAAGGTCATATCGACACATTGATTCTGTCGTTACTACATAGCAGGGATATGTATGGTTATGAGTTAGCCAAATTGGTTCGGGAAAAAAGTGATGAACAGTTTGAATTAAAGGAAGGTACGCTTTATTTATCATTGAAGCGACTGGAAAAGAACAAGTGGATTTCTTCTTACTGGGGGGACGAACAAGGACCAGGGGGAAGAAGGAAATATTATAAACTCACATCACTTGGTGAAGAAGGATTTGAAGAAAAGCGTAAAGAATGGCAATTCGTTAAAAAAATCATTGATTCGTTTTTGGAAGGGGGAAAAAAATATGAAGCCAATTGATCTATTTGTTGATGAAGTTTATCAAAATGTAGGCGGAAATAAAAAAGAAATAGAAGAATTAAAAGCAGAAATGAAAAGTCATTTGTTAGAAGCAGTTCATGAGTTAAAATCAGAGGGGAAATCAGAAAAAGAAGCGATTAATATAGCGATTGAACGATTTGGCGGAGAAAAAGAAATGCGTTCTGTTGTGGGGCAATTATTTAAAATACAAAAAACATTTGCGAAATGGATGCTTTATGTAGCATTAACTTTTCTTCTAATAAGTTTCATCGGATATGGTAGTTTTGTATATCTTGAAAATACCCAACAAAGAGAGGCTTATCAATTCAGCGAGCAAATCATTAACAGTTTGGGGAATACGATAACCGAACAAAATAAAACTGATATTAGGGAAATTGTAGAATCATATGAGAACATTACTGGGGTAACTGTTAGTGCTGTTGAGGTTAGGGATTACGGAAATGATAGTGAGCATGTTTCCAGAAAACACGAAGAACCAGATTTTAGTTTTAGAGAAAAACCGATATTTAACTTTTTCTTAAACTATCGTTCTGATGGCATGATTAATGATAACTGGGAAGTTATGGTTGAATCAAAAAGTTATGCTCTAACAGGGTATCTTTTACTGAATTTAAGTGTATGTGTTTATTGGGTTTTATTTACGATATGGGCAATAATCAATGCTTATCATCATAGACGATTGAATGCTGGCTGGGGCATTGTCTTTGCTTTATTAAATGTTGTCGGTTACTTGATTTATGTTTTAATGGGAAAAAGGAAAGTAAGCATTTAGTAATGGGGATTGGGATGAATAAATTTGGAGTTTTATCCTTTTTAATGGCATTGATTAGCGTAATTGTGTTTTTGATTCTTAGAGGACCTAATGTAAATTTGCTGTTAATGGCTATAATTTTAGGCTCTCTTTCACTGCTCGGAATAATTTTTGCTGTAATTTCTAAGAGGTGGCTATCGGGGATAATTGGCGTTTTATGTAATAGTGTGGTATTGGTTTCAGCATATTTCACATTATTGGCTTACGGAATAGCTGGTTAAAAGAAAAAATATTTTGCACTAACGAGGGCTTTAATTCAATAACAATCTTCAACAATCGGGCGCGATTGCGGTATAAGCTTAATTAAAAAAACGATTCCCTTACAAACATAAGGAATCGTTTTTTTGGATGTAAGTTGCTTACCGTTGTAAATCCGCATTTTCCTGACGCTACCTCTTATGGTAAAGGTAAGATAAGGTTATACCGCAAACGGGCCATTTTGCGGAAGAATAAGGTTTCAGCATTTTAACAAAAGTTACTTTTCTCTTAAATCTCTGACAAAACCATTGAAATTACAAATGAATATTGAGACTATAAAGTTGCATCAATGGAATAATGTAGAAAAGGAGGAGAACGAATGAGAATATCGAAACAATTTGTCGTAACTCCTGTATTAGGATTAGCTGTGTTAGCAACTCCATTAGCTCTACCGACTTTAGGGGGTACTACTGGTATAGCAGAAGCTGCCTCGGGAAATGAACAAGAAAATGAACAAGTTCAACTGTCAGAATCAGCAATATCACCGGAATTTCAAGCGTTATTCAATTGGCCACCTGAAGAACAGCCAATTGTCAAACAGGGGAGTCAAAGTTTTGAAGTTGAATTTATTCAAGTTATGCTAAATCACTTTGGATTTGAAACAGAAGTTGATGGAGTCTTTGGTTCGCACACAGACCAACAAGTTCATCAATTACAAGCTGAAAAAGGATTGGCCCAAGACGGGATTGTTGGTGTTGATACTTGGACTATACTGCTTGAAGAATATGAAGAAGAGATATTTACGAAAGAAAAAGCAATTAATTTTGCAGAAGAAGCCCTAGATAATGGCGATCTTGTGTTCAGTGGGGATGGTGCACTTCATCAGGATTTAGATGGTCAAGTTTTCTATTCATTGAGAGCACAAAGTAAAGATTATATGGAAGATGGAGGTAGTGGTACAGTCGGCTTCTATGATGTGTACCAAAATGGAGATGTTGTGGAATCAAAACCAAGATAGACATAGATTAAACCACATAAAAGAAAAGCCCTATAACGGGCTTTTCTGTTGACTATACCCCTGTAGGCTATTTTTAATCAAACTTTTTCTAAAGCCACATTTGTTGTGGCTTTGAAAATAAAAATGTTTGATCGGTGAGGTGTTACAGGTATCAGACCATTTTCCCCAGTTGGGCCTGAAGGCGATCCAAGTTCTGTTCGTTTCCCTCGACGACGAATTTCCTCGCCTTATTGCATTCAGCGGCCGAATCGAAGAGCATTTGCCAGGTGAGCTCAGTCTTGCCATCCCGTTCGGATAAGGTGACAGTCAGCAAAAACTCGTGATCCGGCTCCAGATGACGGAGGACGATCCGTTCGGGTTCGACGACCTCTACAAAGACGCTCTTATTTTCATAGCCGACTCCATTGGGGCCATGCATGACGTAGTGCCAGACGCGACCAGGCTGCATATCGAACTCATGAAACGTGTTAGTAAAGCCCTTTGGTCCCCACCAATGTATCAGGTGATCCGGGTCGCTGAACGCTTTGAATATGTGTTCACGCGACGCATTAAAGATGCGTGTACTGACGATCTCGCGGTTAGAGATCGCATCAGAAGAGTTATTATTTGTCGAATCCTTTAAGGACATTGTAAAATCCTCCTTCTCCGTTTTGTAAGTATTTGTACGCTCGCCCCGAAGCTCTTCCCCCAGCTTGTCCAGCATGATCCCCGTTCCGTGTTCCCGCTCGGCTGCCGTATCATGGCCATCAAGGAAAGCGCCTTGTTCGGTGTAGATGAGTTTAGTGCCAGCTTCTGATTGCTTGAACTCCACCGTTGTAACGGATACCGATATCCGTGTTTCATCGAGGTCCATGGTAAAGTTATACACAGAAAACCAGTTAAAAATGATTGGAATTTTTTTCAATTTACCATATAAATGCTTTAGTTAAATAACAATTTGGTGATTTTAGGAATGAGTCCATATGTTAGTTATTCCATTAAAGGGCGCTTTTCTTCAATATCACAAATTAAAAATAAGCCGAAAATATGCAAGTTTTCATTAACAATCCGAGTATCAACAGTAACAGTAAAATAGAGTGCAGGATTATACGCCAACACTCCATTTTATTTTTAGTTTTGATTTTCAGTAACAATTTGAAAGGTTATACCGAATTTGTCCGTAACATTAGCGAAAGCAGGGCTAAAAGGAGTTTCTTCAAGCGGAGCATTCACTTGACCGTCTTGCTGTAAAGCTTCAAAAATTTGCTTTGTTTTTTCTACGTCCTTAGTTGAAATACAGATCGCCACTTGATTCCCCAATTGAACAGGTATTCCGGGTGAATCGGAAAACATAAGATCGGCATTGTCGATCTTTAACATTGCGTGTGCCACGTGATCCTTTAAAGCTTCTGAACAAGGGGCTTCCATCTCTCCATAAGTTATGATGGAAAGGACTTTGGCATCCAATGCATTTTCGTAAAATTGGATAGCTTCCCTTGTATTTCCGTCCAACATTAAATAAGGGGTAAGTCTTATGTCATCATAGATCAACTCCTTAATTTATATTCTTGTCAATTGTAACATCTAAGTAATGTTTTGATTTCTTTTCGATTGCTATCTTGAAAAACCAACAGCATATATTTTGCGATCTTACATTATTCATTAAACGGGCACTTTAATTGAACAACAAACAAAAAATGATCACACTTTTTTACAAAAATTCCTCGGAATTCTTATATCGTCAATTTTATTTTTGCAGTGCATCTTGGACTGTCAAAGCCACAGTTAAATCACGTCATCTCTTTGATTCATAAAATAATTTTGACTGATGGCCGTAAAACGATTTCCAACATTCAACGTACAGCCAATGAATACCGCCATCTTAGCTGTTTCACACGCTTTTTGATATGGTCATCACTATAAATTTTGGGTAATAGGAAAATAGGGTGGAAATTCCAAAGAATTATAAGGAAAAACAAATGAAGCGAATAGGGCAGATATGGCCAACATGTTTTTGGTTGGCCATATCCCTGAAATGAGCGTACTATTTTTCATGTTTGTTGAAGCTCGATGCTGAAAACAAACCGTCCACTCTATTGTGTTTTCCTTTTTCTCAAAAAAAGGTATACTATAACTGATTAGATAACCCTTTTATAATCAATTCAAAAATGTAACCAATTCTCATGCTTGCTAGGCGTTCAATTAGAGGTTACTTTTTTTGTTTGAATATAACTATTATTGTAGCTTTAAAAGATTGATTGAAAATATCTCGTATTCCGTACTCTACATTAAATAAATTATTCATATTGATTTTATTGGAGGCAGGAAAATGAAACGTCTTTTATATGTATTTGCCACAGCCTTACTAAGCATTGGACTTTTAGCAGCATGTTCATCAAATAAGGAATCTGATAATGGAACGAATGACTCAAGTAAATCAAATCAAGAAGCAGACGAAAAAGCTAATGGAACGGGCGTAGCGAAAGGAGATACTTCAGCTGGTGATTTTGGCGATCAACCGGATTTAAAACTGGGCGATACTGGACAGATTGAAACTACGTTAGGGAAATATGCAATTACGGTAGAGGGAATTAAGCAAGTAGCTGATATCGATGGTAAGGGCCCACAATCAGATCATTTGTTTATTGCAGATATTACCATTAAAAATATTGGTGATACAACGATTGAAGCGCAAGATGTGGTAGATGATTTAGAGTTTGCCGATGAAAAAGAGACGTCGGGATTTCCTGATGAATCTAAATTTTTTGGGATGGAAGAGATAAAAGGTGAGTTACAGCCAGGTGAAACGATTTCAGGAAAAGCAGTTTATGATTCTTATGGCAATGATACGTATTATATGTATATAAAAACGGGGTTAGTTGCGTCAGGAGCTGTAAAGAATCAAGTGATTTGGACGATAAGCGAAGAAGAAATCACATCATGAATAGCTGAAGTCCTCTACTAATTCGGCAGGGAAACTAAGCTGTTTCCGGGTTGCTTTCAGTTCCAACTCAATAGAAGTATGAACTCAGCTGGATCCACTTCGGTTCCAGTTTTCTTTTGCCCAATACACTCTCCATCGCTTGTCCGGCAAGGGTTCAGAGTGTTTCTCAAATCAATAATCCGCTTGAATTTTCAGTCTTTATTCAGTTGTATTTCTAACTGTAACACCATCCTAAAGTTGCTACATTTTCAGGTGTTTCTTCAATTTTATTTCTCTGTATAGGAAAGAACTTTTTAACATATTCAGAATATTCGATACAACCCAGCATCCTAATTTGTTGTAAAATCAGGCGTTTTGGGTACCAACTTTTTAGCATTGCCTTGAGACATAAAAATTGGGTAGAAGCCTTGGGGGAGTGGGTCTGAAGGGGGATAAAGGTGGGAGCCGGCTTTTTGCAGTTGAATAGAATTAGGCTAAGAATCCAATATTTATTAGGCAGTATTATGAATTCAAACATTTTATATAAATGGTAAAATGAATTGTGTACTTAAACTAATGAGGCAAGTTTAAAGATTATTTTTACTAATCCTTGAAACTGTTAATAATAATAGAATGTTAAATCATTTCAATCAATAGTTTGTGCAGTGCATTTTTTTGACAAGGAGGGATTAACCTTGAAGCAAGTTTCGTTATTTGAAAACGATCAAAACCGTCCCTTGGCCAGCAGAGTGCGACCTCAAAGATTGGATGACTTCGTTGGACAAAAACACTTGTTAGATAAAGGGAAGGTTCTTAGGGAAATGATTGAACATGACCGTCTTTCTTCCATGATCTTCTGGGGTCCTCCCGGAGTTGGGAAGACAACATTGGCGAAAATTATTGCTAATCAAACCCAATCAAAATTTATAGATTTCAGTGCTGTCACAAGCGGTATTAAAGATATTCGAAACGTGATGAAAGAAGCTGAGGAATATCGTCAATTAGGTGAAAGGACTATTTTATTTATAGACGAGATCCACCGATTCAATAAAGCGCAACAAGACGCCTTTTTACCGTATGTTGAAAATGGTAGTATTACCCTGATAGGTGCAACCACTGAGAATCCATCTTTTGAAGTCAACTCGGCCCTGTTATCCCGTTGCAAAGTTTTTGTCCTCCAACAATTAACAAGCAGTGAAATCGTTGAATTATTAAAACAAGCCATCGTAAATCCAAATGGGTATGGAGATCAAAAAATCCAAATTGAAGATCGAACATTATTGGCCATAGCAGAATTTTCAAATGGAGATGCCCGTATTGCGTTGAATACGCTGGAGATGGCCGCCCTGAATGGCAAAAAACAGAATGGCTCAATTAAAATCAGCAAAGAGGCTCTAACTCAGTTGATCAACAGGAAATCATTATTGTACGACAAAAAGGGAGAAGAACATTATAATATTATCTCTGCATTGCATAAGTCCATGCGAAATAGTGATGTCAATGCGGCTATCTATTGGTTATCACGGATGTTGGAAGCCGGGGAAGATCCTCTATACATCGCCCGCAGGCTTGTCAGATTTGCAAGTGAAGATATCGGTTTAGCGGACAGTAGGGCTTTAGAAATTGCGATATCTGTTTTTCAAGCATGCCAATTTATCGGCATGCCTGAGTGCAGTGTACATTTAACTCAAGCTGTGATTTATCTTTCACTTGCCCCGAAATCAAATTCGGCCTATTTGGCTTACATGAAGGCAAAGAAAGATGCCCTGAACTCTATAAATGAACCTGTCCCCCTGCATATACGAAATGCACCTACCAAGTTGATGAAAGATTTGAATTACGGCAAGGGATATCAATATGCCCATGATGCAGAAGAAAAACTAACGACAATGCAGACGATGCCGGACTCGTTAATCGGTCATGAGTATTACCATCCAACAACTCAAGGTTCAGAATCCAGGTTCAAAAAAAGACTTGAAGAAATTTCAGAATGGCATAAAAGAAACCGTAAATCGTAATTTGAACAAATCATCTCTATCGTGAACAAACACCAACTAAAGTTACAGCAGGTTAATAAATAATATAAAAGGATTGCAAGCGGCATGTTGAAGGAGCGGCAATAAATGAAAACGAGAGAGGAAGCTATTCATTATTGTTTAAAGCTGGAAAATACGAATGGAGAACGGAAAAATGATTTTAAAGATTATGTCAAACCAATCATTCACGTTGCAGAAAATACTCCAGTTAATGAGGTACTAACAAAGATGCAAAAGAAACACAGCTACATGGCAATTGTTATAGATGAGTACGGTGGAACAGCTGGTCTGGTTACGGTTGAAGATATTATCGAGGAAATCTTTGGGGAAATTCAGGATGAGCTTGATACTGATGAAATGCCCATGTTTCAACGAGTAAATGAGGATACCGTTATATTAAATGGGAAGCTTCTCATTTCAGAGACAAATGATCTACTTGGTATAGAGATTGACGATGAAGAGATCGATACAATCGGCGGTTGGTTTTTTCACCAATAAGTTGAAGCAAAAGAAGGAACCGCGATTAAATATGATAACTATCAGTTTATAGCTAAAAAAGTAGATGGGCATCAAATTAAATTAATTGAAGTAAAACAATTAAATAAAGGCGTTAAAGCACTTTCTTCAACAGAGTAGAGAATGTCTTATTCCATTAAAGCCAAATAATGGAATACTTTGTAAAACATAACGCTAAGAGAAATCCTTAATTTTGTTGGAATATTATTTGACTCTTCGCAATAAATATCTTATGGTTAAATAAATCAATAATCGAAGGGTGAATAAAAGTACATGATCATATAATCCTAACTTTAGAAGAAATCGATATGTTAGCCTTGGGTTCAGTTTCAAAATGGTTGGAATGGACTCTATTTGCTATCGATTGTTTTTCTGAGATAGGATTAATGTAATGTGCTTTTTTTGACTTTGAAATAGACTTTTGTACCCGACAAGTCTATCCATGTTTTAATTTGTGCTGCATTGCCTCCTATCTGGAAAAACGAGATAGGAGGCTTTTTTGTTTGGAAATTTAATTTAAGTAACACGGAGGGATAATTGGAGATAGGTTGATTATAGGAAAGTTTTGTTCAATTGGTCCCGGAACAACATTTATTATGAATGGTGCCAACCATCGGATGGAGGGATCAACATATCCTTTTCATCTATTTGGGATGGGCTGGGAAAAGTATATGCCTTCCTTAGAGGATCTTCCCTTAAAAGGTGACATTGAAATTGGAAATGATGTATGGATAGGCAGAGACGTAACCATTATGCCCGGGGTGAAAATTGGTGATGGAGCAATCATTGCTGCAGAAGCTGTTGTCACGAATAATGTTGCTCCCTATTCTATTGTCGGTGGAAATCCCTCAAAGTTTATAAGAAAAAGGTTTTCTGATAGAATAATCGAAGAATGGTTAGCTATACAATGGTGGAATTTAGATATAAAGATTATTAATGAAAATCTTCCCTTCATAGTAAATGGCGATATAGAAATGTTGAAGAGGAAAATAAATTTCTAAATCACATTTGGAGGGATTGTCATTCCATTAGAGCAAATTTAATTGTTAAACCTTTGAAAAGGATGAAATGATTTCCAGCTTTATTAGCAAACTGTCGCATATCTGGAAGAAGGTTTAGCGCCCAATCTTGAAAAAAAGGGCCATTGAACGGAATAATTAAGGGAGGGATGTATCATGCCCAAACATAAGATCTATACAATGAGTGTTGCAAGTGTCTATCCCCATTATGTTACAAAGGCGGAGAAAAAAGGACGTACGAAAACAGAAGTCGATGAAATCATCCATTGGTTGACAGGGTATAGCCAGGAAGAGTTAGAAGCGCAACTGGAAAAACAGACAGACTTTGAGACCTTCTTTGCAGAAGCACCCCAACTGAATCCTTCACGGAATTTGATCAAAGGTGTGGTCTGCGGTGTCCGAGTGGAAGACATTGAAGAACCAACTATGCAGGAAATTCGCTATTTGGATAAACTGATCGATGAGTTAGCAAAGGGAAAAGCGATGGAGAAGATTTTGCGGAAATAATAATTAAAAACGAAAAAGCACATTTCTACCCCGTCCATTTTTATGGACGGGGTAATGCACTTTTGTCGATTTAAAATTCAACAACTTTATCGTAATTTAACAATTGTTGTGAATTTAAAACAAAGTTCGAACATTTATAATAGCGTGTAATGGAAGCCAATTGGGATACGTGCAACTTACTACAACAATCGGCGAATATCAATTAGGGGCGTATCCAATCGGATTACGGCCCCTTTTTCTTTGCTCAATATTTCCCCAATCTCTTGTCCAATAAGGGTTTATAGCGTGTCTAGTTTTTCCTCCCACCGTTTTCAATAGCGAAGCAGGGTGGAGATGAATCGCCTTCGGACAATGGATAGCCCTCAACTATCTCAATTATCTAACTAGTATTTTTCAAATAATCAAGATATTTTCATATAAATATATGCTATAATAGAAACAAACGTTCCTGTGAAAAAGGATGAGTGTCATGCTAGTTAATAAAGCATATAAGTTTCGCATCTATCCGAATAAAAAACAGGAAATTCTGATTGCCAAAACGATTGGTTGCAGTCGATTTGTGTTTAATTATTTTTTGGACAA
>NZ_QCZG01000029.1 GCF_003097615.1 Pueribacillus theae | reverse complement strand
CTGGCCAGTAACAAAGGCTTTCAGCCGTAGAGCAAACCACCCGTTCACACGGGTGGTTTTGATTTTACCTTTCGTTGTCGACGGGGTTCCCTCTCATTAGCCCTTCGAATTCTTTCATATCTTCATTGTTTAGTTCAGCAACATTATAAGGGTTTTTTTCTTTTTTATCTATTTTGATGCCCATTTTTTTGCCAATTGCGTCATTTAAAATACTTTCACGCCTTCCATCAAAGTTTGGTGTTGTTTCAACTCCAACATCATCACTTTCTCTCGGCATTGGGTTCAACTCCTTTCGTTCATAGCTTGGTTTTACATTCGCAAATTATACATGAATTCATTCTTTTTTTCATATTTATTTCTTGTACAATGAAAAGAAAAGGTAGGGGTGAAGTAAAAGAGTCTAAGCCGTAAAAAGAAAGGATTTGCAGGATGAGTGGGAACAATTCAAAAATAAGAACGATGCTTGCAGCGTTAATCAATGGCCATAAATTCAATATGTTCATTACAGTGCTTATTATTGTCAATGCGATCTTGATCGGGTTGGAGACGTACCCGGCTGTTTTTGAGCCGAACAAGAGAATGTTTCTTCTGCTGGATTACATCATTTTAATTATCTTTGCGATTGAAATTGCTCTAAAAATTATTGTTGAAAGAGCAAGTTTTTTTAAGAGCAACTGGAATATTTTTGATTTTATTATCGTGCTCGGAAGCGTCATTCTCTATAATACTCCCTATGTTAGTGTGTTAAGGATTTTTAGGGTGCTTCGAGTAATGCGTGCCATTACTGCCGTTCCTTCTTTAAGAAGAGTAGTCCGTGCGTTGTTTATGGCGATACCAACGATTACAAGTGTTATTATCGTCATGTCAATTATTTTCTATGTTTATGCGGTGATTGGGACAGCATTCTATTCAAAAATCGCGCCGGAGTACTTTGGGAACTTGCAACTTAGTCTTATCACGCTTTTCCAAGTTTTTACATTAGAATCATGGGCAAGTGGTGTATTTCGGCCAATTTTCGAAGAAATTGGCTGGTCATGGCTTTATTTTGTGTCGTTTATCATTATTGCTACGTTTATCATGATTAATCTTATTGTTGGTGAAATTGTAAATAATGCACAGAAAATATCGGAAGAAATTGAAAAAGAGACGAAAGAAATTAAAGATGATACATCAGAAATTGAAGATTTGAAATCAGACATAAAAGAACTAAAAACTATGTTGAAAAAATGAATAGAGAAACGTGATGGCAAAGCGGCTTCGGTTATCAGTGTGATTTCATGATGTAGAATCAGACTTTTTCCTTATTTTTTATAAAAAAAGGGAAAAGTTTTTTCTGTTTTTGATAGACTGTATAAGGCTAAGAAGAAAGGAAGTTGGTTTTATGGGCATTGCTTTTTTAGTGAAAGATTTTATAAACAATGATTTAGTTGTTCAATGGACGATCTATTTTCTCGGGTTTCATTTCATCGGTTTTTTCTATTTTTGGAAAGTCCACCCAAAATTATTTAAACCGAATGCAAGCGTTTTTCTTGCTGTTGTTTTTTCAAGCATTGGAATTGGCTTCGGGGAAGCATATAGCCGGCGTTTTTTAAGAGGCTTCTTCTTTTTAGGAGCCGTTACTGCATTTACAATCGCAAATAAAATCGAATGGATTCATTTGAGTGAGAGCACTTTTGAATTGAATCTTTTAGGATTGCTTTTTCTATCATTGCTCGATGCAGGAATTTGCGCGAGAGGCAGACAGAAAAAATTAATTGAAAAACGCATAGAGCAATTTTATCAAGAAAGAAAAGCTCAAATTGTAAATTTACATTCAAAAGGGTATGCCATTGCGGTTGATGCATCAATGCTTGTTCATGATTACGAAATTCTTGCCGAATTGGCTGAAGAACCTATTCAATTAACGATAAGCAACTCAACTTATGAAGTACTTGATGAATTGGGTGAATATGAATTCGATTTATGGGAAAATGTTATTCCGATTGTGAAAGACATTCTAAAAACCTATGAAAACAAAGGCATTTTAAAGGTTCTTGATGATCCAAATCCGGCTTTCCTTGAACGCTATGATCTTGGGGATGAACCTGAAGATAAAGAAATTGGAGCGTTTATGCATGAATCCCTCCATGGCAGCCAGAAAATGATCCTTTTTACATATGATGAAGCAGTAAAGTTGATCGCCCAAGATGTAGGTTTGCCTATCGCAGAAACATAAGAAGCAATGAAACCGAAAAGTTTCACTGCTTCTATTCTTTATTAGACCATTTTAGAAAAATTGATCCGTTTATTTAGCGCATACATAATCGGCGCACCAATAAGCATCACTGTTAATTCGCCGGCTGCCGTTGTAAGCCAGCCGAAGAAAAAAGGAACCCCAAAAGCCAGCTTTAATTCATACGCGATAATAAACATCGTAAACGTAAAGAGAGCGGTATTAAAAAGGAGGCGTGGCCATATTCCTTTAATAAATTTCTTTGCACCGATTAGGATAAGTAGTGTAATTAGCGAATGCCCGACACCAAAGATGAGATCGTATGCAACTAACGGTGAGAAAAAAAGATTCGTAAAAAAGACGCCTAACACCACTCCGAAAATATACTTCTTGTTAAAAACAACAAGATGATTAAATATCTCCGACACACGGAATTGTACATTCGTAAATCCAAACGGTTGGATTAGTGCGGATACAGCAATATACAATGCCGCTAAAATACCGTTGCTTACTAGCGTTTTTACATTCATATTCAATTGGCTCCTTAGTTTTTTTACGTGGGATGGTTTCGAACCACGGTGATTCTTCACAATTCATAAGTATAATAGAATCGTTGTTCGGCTGTCAAAACAAAGTTGTTCTGGCAGCTACCCAATGCCTTTTCCTGTCATACTGGCCGCAATAAACAAGAATTTAATGAATGCGCCAAGTAATTAGTCATTTTTTGTTTTGCCATAGTTGTTCCATCTTTCTTTTATAATTTTTTGTCGGATTGTGTTGGAATGGCTAAGTTGCCTTTAAAATTTTAAAAAAGAAGACGTTTTCAATAGACGAAGAAGGTGACTAGATGAAGAAAAAATTTAAATTTCCTCTAGCTTATCAAATCTTAGAATGTAATTATTTCTTCCTTACGGAAGCGGTCAAGGATTTAGAAAAGGAAAGTAAAGATATTAAAGAACAATTTTTTAATGGATTTTTATAATTGTTAAAAAATAAGAAGGTGGAAAATAATGAGTCTATATTTTCAAACTTATTTAAGGGTGCTTAAAAGTAACTTTATGTTAGTTGTCATGGCATCAGTCCTATTAGTTTTAACTTTTTTTATATGGGCTGGTTTTCCGTTCTTTTTAATTGGAGGCGCAGTAGCAGATTTAACTGCTAACTTAGCAATTATTCATTTTTGTATTTCACTTTCAAGGAGGACTACTTTTTTCCGTGTTCTTTGTGCCAATCAATCTAAAAGTTGCTAAAAATATAGCTAACATCAAACATCACAGTGTACTAAGTTCTTTTGTGATTATACAAACAATATGGACGTTAGTTTGTTCCGTCATTTTTGAAATAATTATGGGCATCGTTATTCAACTATAGGCGCATGAATTGAATTAGGAATCAATGAAAGGAAGGAATAGTTGAAGAAGGAATACAAACTTAATTACGGAATTATTGTCATTAGAAACGGTTTTTCAGGAGTTGGTTGAATGGAAAATTTAAATAAAATAGACTTTAGTTATTTTATCGGACAAGTTGTAACAGATGTAAATATTGATGAAAATCTGCCTTTGGGTATTATTTTTCAAAAAGGATGGCTAATGATCGAATGCCCTTGGAGAATTCGGAAAGGTAAAGAAATTATATTAGGTGAAACAGATTGTATATCCGAACCAAAAAAATTCTCACATAAAAACGTAAAAAATCTACTCGTTTCTAAGAAGATATTAAACATTTCATTTTATGAACAGCTAATATTTATTATAGAGTTTGAAGATAATCTTACCTTTGAATTATTTCACGCTAGCAGTTACTTCGAGGGATGGACACTACAAGGGGACAATGGATTTGACGTATTTACATTGCCTGGTGGGGAAGTCTGTTATTAAGCTAACGTATGCAATAGTGGAATGCCATTATTAGTCTTTAAAACATGTCTATAATGAAAACAAACTAGCCTTTTTGTTAATGGGTATTGATAAAGAGAATATTCTCGCTTTTGGTGTGCTAATCGTGTCCAAACTGTCTGAAAAACGAAAATAACCAACCTTAAGCCTGGCAAGTGAGTGATATTATCCCTTTTGTGTAGACAGTATGAAAAAACCATACTGCTATATAAGGGATTTATTTTGGCTTAAAAAAGGCAAAAACCATAAATTTGAAGGTGAAATGGCATATAAAGAACTTGCTAAGGAACTTGGTTTTCCTGACATACTTACTTATATTTATCGCTAGGTAAAAACGTATCGGGACTCGGGGAAGCAGGTCTTAATGATCATCGTGGGAAACCTAACTCACCTATACTTTAAAGAATTGTATATGTTCAAGGCTTGATCTAATTTTCTACTAAGTTCTAACGTTTCGTCATGATTTAATCCTTTAGTTACCCCAGAAAAAATCATTTCATCTCTTAGAAGTTTAATTTCATGTAAAAGCTTTTGTTTTACATCATTTTCAACATTATTCATTTCTACCCTCTCAAAACTCCCTATTTAGTATTTTCTAAACATACAAGAAAGAATTTTAGCAATTGTTTTAATAAAATACAAGCTTGTTGCAGTTTTTAGAAAATTAAAAATAATATCCATGATTTAGGGATTCAAAAAACGTCAATATAAACATATTTCAGACCGTCTTAAGCTTGGAAGTTTTGCTATTTAAACTGTAACAAAATAATGAACATCTTAATTTAGATGGCAAAATCCGCTGCAAAAGCGGTTTTATACTGTTTTTGTTCAGAAAATGTTCAGAAACGCAATGTATATTTCAAGGACATTAGACACAATCAAAATAGCGAACAAAGTGATGTTAAGACATCTAATGCAGGGATAAAAGCAACGATTCGTAAGGAGAAAGTCTCGTATTGCGGGAGAACGATGAAATAATTTTTGTTTCAAGCAATATTTTTGAAAATGATGAAAGGAGAATGGAATTGAGAAAAAAAATAAGTCTTATTGCGTTCATATTTATTCTAGTTTCCCATACGATTGCAGGTGGAATCGGGGTTCCCCATACGGCAATAGCAAAGGAACTAGGACAAAGTATATTGACAAACGTGAAGTTGAAGGATGAAAATGGTTCAATTATCGATGCCGGTAAAAATCATAATCATCTATCAAACTTAGATTCCGTGGTAAATGTGAATTATGATTGGACCTTAACAGGGTTGGAGGTAAACGGCGGGGATACATACTCATTTAAGCTTCCTGCGCAACTAAAGGTTCAAAAGAAACAACAAGGTAAAATAACATCGTCGGATAATATAGAAGTAGGCACTTTCAATGTTGCTGCAGACGGCACCGTAACAGTTACTTTCAATGAAGAAGTAAAAAACCATGCTGGTTCTGGTGGAAAGTTAACGATTGCAGCAGCTTTTAATAAGGAAATTATAGGCGGTAATGAAAAAATATCTATTCCTTTTAATTTAAAGGAACAAAAAAAGGTTATCAATGTTTCTTTTGAGGTTGATTCCAAACAGGAATCGGAAAAAATTCAAAAGGAAGATGAGAAAAACCAAAATGTGGAAGCAGAAGAAAAAAAAGACGAAAAAGTTGCAGATGAAAAAGACGAAGTAATCGCGGAGACGGAAGAAGCAGCGAAAGATGAAGACAAAGATATTGAAGATAATGATGAAGAAAACTTAACAGTAGAGACTCAAGACAAAGAAAAGGTTGAATCAGACTCAGATATTCAAGTGTTAAATGATGAAGAGCAACGAGAGCCAAAACTAATCGAGGAAAATATCATTAAAAATGGAACGTTAGTATTAGAAAAATCTGATGGTACATTTGTTAAAGAAAATGACACCCTTACTCCGGGAGATAAATTTCAACTAAAATTCGATTGGGAGTTGCCTGAAAACCATGAATACATCGCAGGTGATACATTCGAATTGCAATTACCTGAACAACTAAAAATTTATAATGAGATTACCGGTGAGTTATCAGAATTCGGATCGTATAAAGTTACTGAAGATGGAAAGGTTACCTTCACTTTTAATGAATCCATTAAAAATCATTCATTTGTCCACGGATATTTTCATGTAGAGACAGAATTAAATGAAGAAAAACTGACATCAACAGAAGATGTTTTGGAATTTAAAGTGAACGATGAGGTTGTAGAAAAAATCGCTGTGAACTATAAGCCAAAGGGTGGGCAAGCAATCGCTAAATCCGGTAAACCGGCAAATGGCAATAATTTCAATGCAGATGAAATTGAATGGACAGTGATTGTTAATACAACAAGGGAGTCATTAACAAAGGCAATCATTGAAGACGAAATATTAGCTGGGCAAGAGTTAATTATTGATTCTATTGAATTGAAGGAAGCTGAAGTAAATTTACAAGGTGTCATTATTAAAGAAAAAGACGTTGTAGACGTTGGTGATGGCAATAAGTCAACGGCCGAAAAATTATTGCTTGAACTTGGCGATACAAATAAAGCTTATAAACTTACGTTTAAAACAAAAGTGAAAGAAGAAGAAAAAGATAAAGAAGGCGTAACTGTTTATAAAAATACTGCGAGGTTGACTTCGGATAATAAAGACGGTGCCCAAGCAGGTGCATCCGTTTCTATTACACGCCCTGAATCACTTGTGAAAACATCCAATGCCTTCAATAAAGGGGACCGCTCAGTAGAATGGGAAGTGAAAGCAAACTTTAACGAAAAGAATCTTAAAAAAGGAGATACAGTAACAGACGAATTTACCTTTACTGTCGGTAAGGAACAGTACAATGATAAATTTGAAGTTGTTGACATTGAGATTTTACAAGTAGATGCCTTTGATGAAAACGGCAATGCTACGAAAACTTCCGACGCTTCTCGCATATTTGGATATCACATAGAAGGCAATAAAGTGACATACACATTGAAAGAAAATACGAACAAAGCGTTTATCTTCAAATATAAAACGAAGCTAAAAGAAGGCGAATATATTACCCATGATGGAAAAATTACAAATAAAGTAACGCTTGATGGCGAAACAAAAACAAGCAGTCAAGGCGTATACCAGCAAGTGGGTAAAAAAGAGCATGCTGCGATTAACTATGAAACTAAAACAATCGATTGGAAAATCACAATCAATGCAGATAAACAAGATTTGCGCAATTTCAAGTTAAAGGATGACTTTTCAGGATCCGGTCAAAAACTTGTAAATGGTTCAATAAAGATTGAGCCTGAGGCAGCTAATGCCAAAATTAACATTAATGAAAATGATGAAGGCTTTGAGATAGACTTTGGTAATATAACTAGAGATTATACCATTACTTACCAAACAACATTTGATTATGACTTTGGCAGCGAGGACAAAAAACCAAACTTCGTTAACAAGGTAAAATTATCATATGAAACGAGCGACGGAACAGAATATGGGCTCGACCTTGAAGACAAAGTCGATCCAAATACTCAAACGAAAAGCAACGGTGCGAAAAAAGGTGAACCTAATCAACAAACAAAAGAAATCACCTGGTCAGTGGATATTAACTACAACAAGTTAAAATTAGATAATGCAAGATTCGAAGATAAAATTGCAGACAATCAATCACTAGTAGAAGGCTCAGTTAAAGTTTATGAAACTACTATCAAGTCTGATGGTGGTGTAAATGTTGGCGATGAAGTAACGGATCAATTCAAAAATACAACTACTATAGATAACGATAAAATTACTATTGATTTCGGGGAAATCAACAAAAGTTATCGTATTGAATTTAAAACCGTTGACAAAGATGGCATCTATAACCGCGGTGAAAAATATGAAAACACAGCACAATTTATCCCGCGCAAAGACGAAACGCATAACTTAAATGCACATGTTCAATTGCCTCATCAAGGAGAATTTTTAGGTAAAAAAGGTGCCCACAATAAAGAAGATTGGACAATTGATTGGCAAATCGTTGTAAACAAATCAAAGTCTAAATTAACGGATATAATCGTAGCTGATGATTTGGGCGATGAAAAGTTACAGCTTTTACTTGAAGATACGATTAAAGTGACAAAAGAAGGATCAAACGAGACTTTAGCCGCCGATGAAGATTATGAGTTAGAAGTGAACGGAAACGGGTTCAAGCTGAAATTTATTAATGAATTTAAGGAAACAAATGAAACGTTCATCGTAAGCTACTCGTCCTATATATTGGCTCAAGAAACTGTTGACTTAAAAAATTTAGCAAATGTTTCTTCAAATAGTGAAATAGTTGGACAGACAGAAAAAGTAGATACTATTCATGTAGGAATTAGTACAGGCGGCGGTGGCGCCGAAGGTGTCACTGGAGATCTTCACCTGAAGAAATTTGAAGCTGGTTCGAACAAACCACTTGAAAATGTCGCTTTCGTATTAAAAACAAAAATCGGCAATAAAGAAATTACCGTTCGAGAAGGAACGACGGATTCAGAAGGTAAACTTTACTGGCCAGGACTAAAATATGGTAAGTACACATTAGAAGAGACGGTACCTGAAGGCTATTTAGCTGAAACACCATTAGAAATCGAACTTGTACGTGATCAGATGCCTGATGGGGTCAAAACGGTTGAGATTAAAAACAAACGTCAAGAAGGCACAGCAAAAATCATCAAACAAGATGCAGTAACAAAAGAGAAGCTAGCAAATGCAACTTTCAAAATCACTAATTTGGAAACAAATCAAGACTTCACATTAACGACTAATGAACAGGGTATTGCAGAAGCAGATGTTCCTTTTGGTGAGTACTCTGTAAAAGAAATTAAAGCTCCCAAAGGATATAAAAATGCAAAAGAGCTTAAGAATATTAAAATTGAAATCGGAAAAACAACAGAAATTACGATTGATAACCATGCAGTCGTCAATGTTTCCGGAGAGAAAACATGGATCGATGGCAATGAGACAAATCGTCCAGAGTCAATTACTGTTCAACTATTAAATGGTGATACAGTTATCCAAGAAAAAGAGGTAACTTCTAATGACAATTGGAAGTACACATTTACAGACTTGCCGAAGTATGACGAAAGTGGAAAGGAAATCAATTATACAATTAAAGAAGTTCCAGTAAATGGATATATTACGAATATTGATGGAGTCAATCTCATTAATATTGAAAAGACTAAATTAGATGGAGAAAAAACATGGAAAGATGGCAATTCAGAAGAACGTCCAAAATCGATCACTGTTCAAGTATTAGACGGTGACACGGTTGCTGCAGAGAAAGAAGTAACATCTGATGATAATTGGAAATACACATTTACAGAGTTACCTAAATATGATTCTGAAGGCAAAGTAATTAACTATACGATTAACGAATTACCCGTCCCAGGATATCATGCAGAAATAAATGGAACGAATATTACAAACACGAAATCAGCGAAAATAGATGTTGAAGGAACCAAAACATGGAAGGATGGGAATGCAAAAGATCGTCCAGATTTTATTACAGTTAAGCTTCTAGCAAATGGCGAAGAAGTAGCCGCTAAAAAAGTAACAGCTGAAGATAATTGGAAATATAGTTTTACAGATTTACCTGCCTATGATAATGAAGGTTTAGCAATTGAGTACACAATTAATGAAGCAAAGGTAGAAGGTTACAAGTCGATAGTAGAAGGCTACAATATCACAAACCTTCGTGTAGGCAAAACATCCGTAGAAGGTACAAAGACTTGGAAAGACGATGACTCCAAAGAACGTCCGAAAAAGATCGAAGTTCATCTTTTACAAAATGGTAAGATGATTGATACGCAAGAAGTCTCGGCTGAAACTGACTGGAAGTACAGCTTCTCTATTTTGGATGAATTTGACAAAGATGGTGCAGCTTACAAATACACAGTCGGAGAAAAGCCAGTGGCCGGTTACAAATCAATTGTAGAAGGCTACGATATCACGAATGTACGCGTGGGCAAAACATCTGTAGAAGGTAAAAAATCATGGAAAGACGATAACGCTAAGGATCGTCCAAAATCCATTAAAGTAAACCTCCTTCAAAATGGTGTTGTAGTAGACACGAAGGAAGTAACAAAAGAAAATGGTTGGAAATACAGCTTCACAGATTTAGCCAAGTACGATGAAGAAGGTAAAGCATATGCCTACACTGTAAAAGAGCAAGGTGTTCCAGGCTACAAATCAGAAGTGAATGGATATGACATCACGAATACAAGATCTGATAAAACATCTATTATCGTAACAAAAGGCTGGAAAGATGATAATTCCAACGATCGCCCCGATGCAATTACAGTGAACCTCTTGCAAAATGGCAAAGTAATAGATACGGTAGAAGTAACAGCAGCTGGCAGTTGGACATATGAGTTCACAGATTTAGAAGCTTATGATTCAGAAGGAGTTGCGTACGAATACGCTGTAGAAGAAGAAGCGGTAGAAGGTTACGAATCAACAGTAGATGGCTTCGATATCACGAATCTGCGAGTAAGTACAACATCTGTTGAAGTAACAAAAACATGGAAAGACGATAATTCATCAAACCGTCCAGAAATGATAAAAGTTGATCTTCTTCAAAATGGCAAAATAATCCATACAGAAGAAGTAACAGCCGACACTGATTGGAAATATACCTTTACTGGTTTAGATAAATATGATGAAGAAGGTAAAGAGTATACGTACACAGTTGCGGAGCAGCCAGTTGAAGGATACAAATCAACCGTTAAAGAAACAGATGCTGGATTTGAAATAACAAACATTCTTGTTACAGAACCTGAAGAGCCAGGAACGGATCCAGGAACAGATCCAAAAGAACCAGGCACAGATCCTAAAGATCCAGGAAAAGACCCGGGTACAGATCCAAAAGTTCCAAGTACGGGCCCTGCAGATCCTGGAAAAGTACTGGGCACAGATACAACACAACCAACTAAGCCGGATGATGACAGCGGAAAAACTGGCAACAATTTACCGAAAACAGCAACAAACTTCTTTAACTTAATTTTAATAGGCGTAAGTCTACTTATTGCTGGGATTGCTCTTCTATTATATAGAAGGAGATCTGCATAGCAAAAGGAACTTTCACATACTGCATTGTGTGTGAAAGTTCCTTTTATATAATAATCATAATGATCAGAAATCATATGTAGATGCTAATTAAATTTCGAATGGATGAGACGATAATATAATAAAAGGGGGATGCTTTGTGCGGGCTATTTTAGTTGATGATGAGCCTTTAATTCTTGCTCATTTTGAAAAAATAGTAAAAGATATTCACGGCATTGAAATTATTGGAGTATTCATTAATCCAAATGAAGCATTAACAGCAATTTTACAAACGAAGCCGGACGTTGTTTTTCTTGATATTGAAATGCCAGAGTTAAACGGGCTAGAGGTTGCTGAGCAGATTCAAAGTTCCTTTCCCCAAACAAATATTGTGTTTATTACAGCTTACAGTGACTATGCTGTTAAAGCTTTTGAACTAAATGCTGTTGACTATCTGTTGAAGCCCGTGAGGCATGAGCGATTAGTTGAAACCATCCGCCGTCTTAACAAAAGCAATACACACCCAAAAGCACCTACCCGTGCTCCAATGATCTGTTGCTTCCAATCCCTTCAATTTAAATGGTCTAATGATTTGTCCCAAAAGCTGGATGTTCGCTGGAGAACAAACAAAGCGAGAGAGCTATTCGCCTTCCTCGTCCATTATCGTCAAAAACCTGTGCGCAAAGATATGATACTCGATTTGTTTTGGCCCGACACCGATTGGGATAAAGGATTTACGCAATTATATACAGCGATTTACCAAATACGCAAGACGCTTGGCTCAATTAATTTTGATATTAGAATAACAAGTCATGAGAATAGTTACATGCTTGATTTGAACGAGGTTAAGGTGGATGTCGATGAATGGGAGAAAGGGATCAATGAATGCTCTTCCGTTACAAGAGATACGCTGCCAGTGCATCAAAAATTAATAGATCTATTTCAAGGGGATTACTTAGCTGAAAATGATTTCATATGGGCTGAAAATGAGAGGGAAAGGCTTAGAACTCTTTGGCTAAACCATGTCACGAAAGTGAGTAAATTTTTAGTTGCCAATGGTGAATATGCAAAGGCAGTTGAGCTGTATGATCGTATACAGAAACGTCATCCCCACGTGGAGGACAGTTATTTTATGCTTATGCAATTGTACGATAGACTCGGTGAACGATATTATGTTGAACAGCAATATGAAAAATTAACAAAGATGCTGGCAGACGAATTTTCAGTTAGACCAAGACAAGAGGTACAAATCTGGCATCGAAATTGGAAGAAAAATTTACGATGAGGAATATACTCAGCATTATTTTAATTGTGGCGGGAATGTTTTTTTTAACAGTCTCGCTTTATCAAATCTATCAGCATAAGGCAGGCACAACGAAAGCGTTGGAAAAAGCTGAACAGCTTGTTTCGCAAAAAAAAGATCAACCAAATAGTAGAAGCCAATTTTCTCCAAAAGAAAATGATGTGATTGGAGTTCTTCATATTCCCAAAATTGAAGGTTTGTTGCCTATTGTAGAAGGAACTGATGAAGAAATGCTTGAAAAAGGTGTCGGACATTATTCAGACACAGTATTTCCTGGAGATAAAGAGCAAATTCTTTTATCGGGCCATAGAGATACGGTTTTCAGGAATTTTGGCGAGTTGGAAGTTGGTGATCGCTTTATTGTAGAAATGCCTTATGGCAAATTTGAATACGAGATGAAAGAATCAGAGATTGTGAGTGCAGATGACAGAACAGTGATCGGAGCGAAAGGTGAGGAAGTGTTGACATTGTCAACATGTCATCCGTTCAGTTATATCGGCTCTGCGCCGGATCGATATATTATTTATGCTTATCCTGTGGAGTAAATAGAATGGGAGAAAAGGGAAAAATGAAATATATTCTTACTTACGTTCTGGAAGACTCTGAAGAGCGATTAGCTTTACTTGAGGCGAAAGATTATTATTCAGCCGAATGTAAAGCGAGAGAAATTTTAAGAAAGCTTTCCATCTCTAGTCGTAGAACATATTGTTTTATTGAACTGCAATCTTTGAACGAAATTAAAAAGCTGGATGCGTTGGCAGATTGAAGACGCATCTAGCTTTTTTGTTCAAGCGGGGGTGGCATTTTTGGTATTTTAAAATGAATCGTCGTTCCTTGATTTGGAATGCTGTGAATTTGTAATCCTCGTCCATATAATTTCTTCAAGCGTTGGTGGGTGTTGTTAACACCAATTCCTTGTGTTTTTTCAGAAAGCAACTGTCGTACTTTTTCGCTATCCATCCCAACTCCGTTATCGATAATGGTTATGATTGTGTCATTAAGGAAATGGGTAATTTTAATTTGGACTGTACCGCCTTGAATACGCTTTAAGATTCCATGTTTAATCGCATTCTCAACGAGTGGCTGTATCGAAAGAGGGGGTATCTGGATCTGTTTGATCGTTTCATCTATATCCCATTCAATATGTAGCCGATCGCCAAAACGTGCTTTTTCGATATATAAGTAAGAGCGTAGAAGTTCGAGTTCATGCTCAAGTGGGACGACTCGCTGCAAGTTTTGCGGATCAAAGCTCCTCCTTAAATAATTTCCAAATTCCTCTAGAAGCGAGGTCATTCTATCTGAATCAATCTCGCTAAGTGAAGCGATGGTATTTAATGTATTGAATAAGAAGTGGGGCTGAATTTGGGCTTGAAGCCATGCAGCTTCCATGCGCAGCCGTTCATTTATCGATTGCTTTAAATTAGTAAGTGCGTTCACTCGGGTTTTTAATTCTAATCCGCGGAGTGGTTTTGTTACGTAATCGTTAGCTCCCGAGAGGAAGCCTGAAACGATATCCTCGGGTTGGCTTCTTGCCGTTAATAGCAGGATAGGCAATTCTGTGATAGAAAATAATTCACGCGTTTTTCGCGTTAGTTCATACCCTGACATAATAGGCATCATAACATCAGCGATCATTAAATCCCACTCTTTTTGATTTAAGTAGCTGAGTGCTTTTTTACCGCTTGTTGCCGTTACAAGCTCGTATTGTTCGGGCGGCAAAATATCGGACAAAATCTTTAAATTAACGGGATCATCGTCTACCGCTAATATTTTTGGCCTTTCAATTAATTGGTTATCTGTAGCTATATTTGTAGCGTCGACATAAGTTAACGGAGAATCGGTATCAACTGCCATTTCTTCTTTTACTGTTTTATGCTGTTGTTCGTTGAAATGCTCCGATGTTTCTGCAAGAGGTAATGTAAAGGTAAATTCAGAGCCTTTACCTGGAACGGAGTTAACTTGCAACATCCCATCATGCATCTCGATGAGTTCTTTGCAAATGCTTAGTCCAAGTCCAAGTCCGCCTTCGTTTGCTGTTACATTCGGATTGCCTTGTTCATATGGTTGAAAGATTCTTTTTTGTGTTTCTTTATCGATGCCAATTCCCGTGTCTTTTATATGAATAGACGCCATACCGTTTCGAACGCTCGCATGAATAGAAATGACCCCATCATTCGTAAATTTGACTGCATTATGAAGCAAGTTGTACAAAATTTGAATCAATCGATTTTTGTCAGCTAAGACAGGAGGGAATGATTCAGGAATCTCGATGTTGAATTTGATATTCTTATTTTTCGCCATGAATCGAATCATGTCGAAAGCTCCAGAAGTTATCGTTTGAATAGAAACAGGTTGTTTATTCAGGCGAATCCCTTGTTCTTTCAGGCGCGTTATATCAATTAAATCGTCAAGCATAAGCGACAGCCGTCGACCGATTGTAATGAGTAGTTCCAGATTATTTTTCGTTTTTTCATTCAAAGTGTTTTTCTCGTGAGTTACGATCGATTCTGCGATATTAATCATACCGTGTAATGGGTTACGTAACTCATGTGATGTATTGGCAAGAAATCCATCTTTTCGCTTGTCTTCGTTTTGTAGCTTTTTTACCAATTCTTCATTTTCATCAGTCGTTTGGAAGAAACGTTTGAACCAATATGCAGAAAAAGTAAAAAGCGCAAAAATAAGATCAAAAGGATAGAACGTTGGCTCATAAGTAAAGAAACTGGTGTGAATAATTCCCCAAATTACACTGGAAGAGGTGCTTATTGCAGCAAACCAAAGAAGCAAGTATTGTTGTGTGCCTTTTAAAAGGATTTTTAAAATAAAAATTGAAATGGCGAAATACGAAAGTGCACTTAAAATAAAAAATACAGGCAATGCCAGCATGGTGTACTTTAATGGCGTGACAACGATAAAAATAGCTTCAGTGATTAAAAAAATACTAAAAAAATGAATGATCCGATTCTTCTTGTATAACGGAAAAAAATGCTTAATAAATAGAAGAAAAAATAGCGCGATTCCTGCATAGGATAGTCTAGCTAATTTAAAAGTCCATTCAAAAGTAGTAGGTAACCAGGCCACTAGCAATTTATCATCTGTAAGCATTATGGAAAGCGCAGCACAAAACATCGCTAATGAGAAGAAAAGGAATTCCTTTTTCCTCGGTCTTAAAAAAAATAAAATCAAAGTATATATCCCATGAATTAACATAATAACAGACATTAAAACCTGTAGACCAATGGACAGCATATTCTTGTTGCTTATGGAAGAATCAGTACCAAACTTAATCGATTTAGTGATTCCACCCGTATTGGGAAATTCATAGTTTGATACATGAATAACAATCTCAATTTCTTCATTCGAACCTGCTGTAAACGATGCAAAATCGGGCGTGTAATTTGCCTGGTGTTTGTTAAACTTTTCTGACGGATGACCATTTGCAATTATGGCGTGCCCGTTTGCAAATACAGTATATGCTGTTCGGATGGAGGGCGTTTTCAATCCGTATAATTGCTTTGTATCTTCATTTACTAGGATGCGAAGTCGGTATGTTCCAAAGTCAGAAGGTGAATTCGTTTCGTTAGGAATGAATTTGTTCCATTTTCTTGGAACCGGTATCAGTTCCTTTTGTTCGGTAAAAGAATGGCTTTCTATCTGTTCAGCTGTTAATAGTGTATTAGGGTAAAATTCCCACTCTCCATCAAGTGTTAAGATTGGGCTTTCTGAAAAGTCCCATTTTCGCAGATCTAATACTCCTCGTTTGGCTTGGGGCTGATCAGGCATTAAGTTAGAGGTAATCCAGACAATCCGAAAACTAGTAATGATGAGTAAAAATAAACTTGTAAAAAGGAAAATTTTTCTTTTTGTCATTTTCTATAATTATTGCGATAAAATAAGCGCAATCCCCTTAATCGATTTTGTATCATTAAAGCAAGCCGCTGTTAAGATTATAGTATATAGTAATAGATAATACACTGAAAAAGTGCAAACTTTCTTAAATTAACCCTGTTAATAATAGTGATCCAATATTTGCAATTGGTATGTGGGGATGAATGCTTGCTTTGTTGCATTTTGCAGGAAACTCCCATTTCAAAAACGGAAAGTTTTAAGAGGCGGGAGGTTCATTGATGCCAATTAAAAAAGTCATTTTTATAGTATCAGTGTTTCTTTCCATTCTTACAGTCTTTCGTTTTGTATGGCTTAATCTTTATACGACACCAAATCACCCACATGCCAATCAGGGTGTGCTAGATTTACGGAATTGGGAACAAATCTCAGATTCCTCGATTACGCTTGATGGTGAATGGGAATTTTACCCAAATACGCTTCTGATGCAGCGTAATGCGGATCCCCTTTTTCCCGAAAAAGGAAGTGAATTTATTCAAGTTCCGGGGAATTGGGATTTTGCTGACGAGGCATCCAGTACATACGGTTTTGGATCTTACCGTTTGCGGATACTGGTCGATCAGGAAAAAGGTAAAACTTACGGTATTCGCCTTCCAAACATTAGCAGCTCGTCGGAAGTGTATGTTAACAGGGAGCTGATTGCACGGTCGGGGAAACCTGGGAAGAATAGACAACAATATAAACCATTGAACGTTCCTTACACGACATACTTTACATTAGAAGAGGCGGGTGAAATCGAACTCGTTATTCAGGTTGCAAACTATGATAATCCTCGTAACGGAGGTATTATACGCTCGTTGAAATTCGGCTTAGCGGATCCCCTTAATAGGGACACTGGATTTGCCATCAATGTAGTTCTTGTCGCATGTATCATTTATATGTTACACGCTTTGTATAGCTTCATAATATTTTTGGTAGGGAACCGGGATAGAAGGTTTCTGTACTTTTCTTTCATGATCGTTTGTGTCGTTCTTGGAACGCTTATTGGGGAACGTTTATTGTTTGCATGGTTTCCTTTTCATTTTGATTGGAGTATAAAGGTTACTAATCTTGCATTGATCGCCGGGGGCTATTTTTTGCTGCAGTTTATCAAACAACAGTTACCTGACTTTTTGCGTGCCAAATTGGTAATCCCTTATGTCACTGTGTGCGGCATATCTGCGTTAGTGACGTTATTTTTGCCCGCCTCGTACAATTTGGTTTTAACACAATTTTACAGCATTGTTGTGCTCATTCCTTGCATATTAACAATATCGGTGATGTACCGTTCGGCAACATGGATCGATAAGAGTAACATCCTTTTGCTGCTGGCCGTGATTTCTGCAGTTTATAGCTTTATTTGGCTGCTAATCATTAATGTTCTAAAAATTGAAATGATTTCTTATCCGTTTGACCTTATGATTGCGATGATTTGTTTTGCTACGTATTGGTTCAAACGATATTTCAGCACATTGGCTGATTCTCAAACAATGACCATTCAGCTACAGGAAGCCGACAAGCGAAAAGACGACTTTTTAGTTACTGTTGCCCATGAGATGCGAAATCCACTTCATGGTATTTTAAACATTTCACAAGCGGTTGTGGAAAGGGAGAAAGGTACGATCAGGAAGAAAAGCGTACAAGATTTGGAATTGCTGATTACCGTAGGCCGCCGCATGTCGTTATTGTTAAATGACTTGCTTGAACTAGAAAGGTTTAAGGAAAACCGTATTGCCATACACCCTAAAGGCGTATCTGTTCATAGTGTTGCAGAAGCCGTTATGGATATGCTCCGATTTATGGCCCACGGGAAGACAATACAACTGGTTAATCGGATTCCAAGCAACTTTCCGGATGTCTTCGCCGATGAAAATAGACTGAATCAGATTTTATTTAACCTTCTTTACAACGCGGTAAAATATTCGCATGACGGCGAGGTGTCTGTCAGTGCTTATGTTCAGGAAGGCTGGGCTAGAATTTCGATTGCTGATAATGGAGTCGGTATAGATGAGGAATTTCTGGACAAAGTTTTTGAGCCGTATGAACAAGCTTCCCGTGGTGCTATACTGAATGACAGCGGAATCGGGCTAGGCCTTAGCATTTGCAAGCAACTGGTTGAATTGCATGGTGGTATACTGGAAGTGAGCTCGACACTGAATCAAGGATCGGTTTTTACGTTCACGCTCAGGTTATCCACTCCCTCCACTCAACAAAGGGACGTAACGAGTGCACCGACAGAAGCGGGAAATGAGCAAAGCGCCTCTGCGGCCGAAGCTTTTGATGGGAGCCGTGATGTAGCGGATGAAAATAGTACATCCCGATCAATCCGGATATTAGCCGTTGATGATGATCCTGTGAATTTAAAAGTGCTAGAAAGTACTTTTTCAATGGCGCCTTACGAAATTTTTACAGCTACCAATGGTCAAGACGCGCTGTCAATGCTAGACAGATACAAATGGGATATCATCATTGCTGATGTAATGATGCCGAATATGTCCGGTTATGAATTGACTTCGCATATCCGAGCCCAGTATTCCATTACAGAACTTCCCGTGTTGCTTTTGACCGCATACAACCGGAACGAGGACATAGAAGCTGGATTTCGAGCGGGCGCTAATGATTATGTAACTAAGCCGATGAATGCGGTGGAACTCAAATCAAGGGTTCAATCGCTAACTAAATTGAGAAGGTCAGTTAGTGAAAGGCTACGCATGGAAGCGGCATGGCTGCAAGCGCAAATCAAACCTCATTTTATTATAAATACGTTTAATTCAATAGCTGCACTCGGCAGAATTGATTTGGATCGAATGGATGCACTGATCGAGGAGCTATCTAATTACATTCGGCTTAGTATCGATTTTCAAAATTCCGATGGGGTTGCCCCGCTGAATGACGAGCTGCAGCTCGTCCGTTCTTACCTATTTATTTTAAAGGAACGTTTTGGTGATAGACTGCACGTAGTCTGGGATGTGGACGACTACATTCAATCAGACATTCCCCCACTAACGATTCAGCCTCTCGTGGAAAATGCGATTGATCACGGTATACTGAAGCGTGCGAAAGGAGGAGAAGTCCGCATCCGCCTTAAAGATGAAGGGCAATTTATTGAGGTATCTATAATGGATAACGGTGAAGGAATGGATGAAGAGAGGCTCAAACAACTATTGGACAGAAAATCAGGAAAGCGATCGGGAATTGGTTTGCTCAACATCGACCGGCGATTAAAACAACTTTATGGCAAAGGCCTTGAAATCAAAAGTAAATTGGGCGAGGGAACGACAATCTCATTTAAAATACCAAAAATGCTGAATTGATTAACCGAAGCGCTTGACTTCTTTTTTCAATTGGGAACATTGGCTGTCAAATGGGAATGTGATACAGACAAATTTTTGGATTCAGAAGGGGACATGGCGTTCCCATCGCAGCTCCCCTGATATAAGCAATTTAATAAGGAATAAACTTTCCGAATATTATTGAAACCGAATTTTTAATCGATTATATTTAAATATAGAAAGAAAATTTGAGGTTCGCCAATTGGTGATTCAATGGCAAGCACCATTTATGAGGAGGAAAATAAGTGGCAAGATTCAAAAACGCAAAGGCAGTAGTAACTGGAGCAGGAAGTGGAATTGGCGAATCCACTGTCAAAAGGTTGGCATCTGAGGGAGCATCGATCATTATTTGCGGCAGAACCGAATCGAAACTGGAAAGAGTTGCTGCTGAAATTAATGAAAAAGAAGGTGAAGGAAAAGTATTCCCGTTCGTTTGTGATGTTACTTCGAAGGATGATGTTGATCGTTTAGCTCAGCATGTTGAAAAGAAGTTTGGAGATTTGACGGTCTTGATCAATAGTGCCGGTGGTTTAGTGTACTCGACGATTCAGGAGACAACTTTTGAGAAATGGGAAGAAGTGCTAAAGCTTAACTTAAACAGTGTGTTTTATGTATCAAAGGTACTTGGAAAGCTGATGATCGATGGGGCTCAAAAAAATGGCCAAGAAAATATAAACCGTGCCATCGTTAACGTATCCTCTTTATCAGGGCATAGGTCAGCAACTAACTTTCCGCATTACAGTGCAGCAAAGGCCGGAGTCATTAACATGACGGCTGCATTAGCTAATGAATATTCACGCTATGGCATTCGAGTGAACTCGGTTTCTCCTGGTTTTGTGGACACACCATTAATAGAGGAATCTGTAAAAAATGATCGTTTCCAAAAATTTATTCAGAAAAAAACGGCTCTTGGAAGGGTTGGACACCCTGATGAAATTGCGAATGTCATTGCTTTTGTAGCTTCACCGGAAGCTTCTTATGTAACAGGGACAGATTTCCTTGTTGATGGCGGGTATTTGATTACATGATCATAGTCCAATAACCAAATGGTATCGAACAGTAAGCCAGTAAGTTACTCTGACAGAAGAGGGGCGGGTGTTAAATGAAGTCAATCGAAGAGTTGTTTTCATTAAAAGGAAAAAACGCACTCATAACCGGAGGAAGTCGCGGGTTGGGCAAGGAAATGGCATTGGCATTTGCGAAAGCGGGTGCTGATGTCATCATTGTCAGCCGAAAGAGAGAGGCTTGTGAAGCAGTTGCAAATGAGATTGAAGCTTTAGGCCGCCGGGCTTATCCGTATGCATGCCATGTTGGCAGATGGGAGGAAGTCAACCAGCTTGTTGAAAATGTATATAACGAGTTTGGAAAAATTGACATTCTTGTCAATAATGCAGGAAGTTCACCGCTCTATGACTCACTGGTCGATGTGAACGAAAAAATGTGGGACAGTGTACTTGGCCTCAATTTGAAAGGGCCATTTCGACTCTCGGTGCTTGTTGGAGACAAAATGTCAAAAGGAGACGGCGGTTCGATAATCAATGTTTCGAGCATCGCGGCGACTCATCCTGCTCCGATTGAAGTTCCATATGCTGCTGCAAAAGCCGGGTTGAACAATTTGACAAAGGCACTCGCAGAAGCTTATGCGCCAAAAGTAAGAGTGAATTGCATTATGCCCGGGCCGTTTTTAACGGATATTTCCAAAGCCTGGGGCGATGGCTTTAAAGAAAAATTCAAAAATAGTTTATTTCTTGGACGTGCAGGGGAACCGGAAGAGATTGTCGGGATTGCTCTTTATCTAGCTTCAGATGCTTCAAGCTATATGACTGGAGCAATTATTCCATTAGATGGAGGAAGAAAATAATCATAAATAAATCAATGCGGCAATTTCAGCCATCCTGGCTGTTTTCAGAATAAAATTAAGGAGGTTTTTAATAATGACCAGCTCTTCTTTACATTTATCTAGACAGCTTCTCGTTGGTGAAATTTTAAAGCGCACGGTCCATAAGACACCGGAAATGGAAGCCTATATTTTTGAGGATGAGAGAGTCACTTATGAAAAAATGGATCATAGGGCTTCGCATTTGGCAGGATGGCTCCAGATGCAAGGAATCGGCCGCGATGACAAGGTTGCCTTCATGATGAAAAATTCGATTGAATTTATAGAAATTGTCTTTGGGATTGCATTGTCTGGTGGTGTTGGCGTACCGGTGAATTTTCGGCTGCAAAGAGAAGAAGTCAGATATATTGTAGAGAACTCAGATTCTAAATTGCTGTTTATTGATGAAGAGTATGAAGAAATGATTCTTTCAATTAGGGACAAATTGCCTAAGCTGGAACAAATCATTGTTGTTGGCACAGAGCAGCTTCACCAAGAATTTGTAAACTATGAGTCTATCTATGAGACGGCAGCAGCATATCACCCTTGCGAGAGCTTGGTTGATGAGGACGCAGCTTTTATAGTATACACTTCAGGCACAACCGGCCGGCCAAAAGGAGCCGTTTTAACACACAAAAATATTTGTTTGAACCTGCAAAATATCATGTTTGAAGGAAAAACAGACTTATACCAAAAGCAATTAATTTGTGTGCCATTATTTCATATTGCAGGTCTTAATCTTATTATCATGTCGTGCCTGGCTAACGGTACAACCGTTCTGTTGCGGGAATTTAATCCGGTAAAATTGCTCGAGTCTGTTGAAAAAGAACAAGTCAATTCATTTTTCCTCGTTCCGGCTATGTGGAATTTCCTTTTCCAAGTTCCTAATTTTAATAAGTATGATCTGTCTTCTGTTACCACTTGTTCGACAGGTGCTGCAATTACTCCATTGGAACTAAAAAAGCGAATATTAAAGAGCTTTCCGAATGCGAAACTGAGTGACACTTTTGGCCAAACGGAAACAACAGCTTCTACTACTTATTTAAAAGGAGAAGACACATTAAGAAAAACCACTTCAGTCGGAAAATCCATGATCAATGTTGAAACGAGAATTGTAGACGAAAATATGAATGACGTCAGCGTCGGGGAAGTCGGTGAGATTGTTTACCGCGGTCCAACGGTAATGAAAGAATACTATAAAAACCCTGAAGCGACAGAAGAAGCATTCAAAGGCGGATGGTTTCACAGCGGAGATTTAGTTAAAAGGGATGAAGAAGGTTTTATTTATGTCGTTGATCGGAAGAAAAACATGATTATTAGCGGCGGTGAAAATATTTACCCTGCGGAGATTGAAGAAGTGCTTTATCAATTGCCAGAAATTTTAGAATGTGCAGTCATTGGAGTTCCTGATAAAGACTGGGGTGAGAGTGTTAAAGCTGTCGTTGTATTGAAACCAGATAAAAGATTAACAGCGGAACAAATTATTGAGTATTGCCAGCAAAATCTAGCATCCTATAAAAAGCCAAAATATGTTGAATTTATAGATGAGCTGCCCCGCAACGCTTCCGGTAAAGTTTTAAAGTATGTGCTTCAAAAAGAAGCAAGAGAAGCACTTGATACAGAAAAGTTGTAAACGCTTACCTTGGAGAGATGTAATATTGAAAAAATAGCTTGGTCAGCGTGATCCGATCAGCAAAATCCATGGAAAATTCTTTTAAAAACTTATCGGGGTGATGCAAATGAACTATAAAGAACTTGTAGAGAACTTTTCTTGGGAAAATGTGTACAGCTTCTTTAATTGGAGTCCTGGCGAACCTATAAACATGGCTAATATGGTTTGCGACCGCTGGGCAGACGATCCGAATCGGATCGCCATTCATTGGGAAGATCGGGAAGGAGCTACTCAAACCTGGACGTATAAACAGCTTAAAGATAAATCAAATCAAATGGCTCATGTGCTCAAGTCTCTCGGCATTAAAAAAGGGGATCGGGTGGCAGGCCTGCTAGGGAAAGACATGGAGCTCATTATAGGTGTTTTAGCGACATGGAAGATAGGGGCCGTTTATGTTCCATTATTTACAGCTTTTGCACGTGATGCGATTATGCATCGTGTAAACGAGGCTGGCATTAGCCTTTTACTGACAAATCAAGAACAGGCAAGCAAGCTTGATGATGAGAGTGCCACCTTTCAAACTCTTTTGACCGACGGTTTAACGAGCAGCGGAGAGACATTTTGGGAGTTTGTGGATTCATTCCCCGCAGATTTTATTCTTGAGCCAACAGGTGAAAAGGATCCAAGCGTGATTCAATTTACTTCCGGAACGACCGGGCTCCCTAAAGGCGCGGCAAGCGGGCACAAAAGCATTGTCACTCTCTATCCCTATATGAAATACGCCCTCGACATTGAAGAAGATGATATATTTTTTGGCGGCGCTGATATGGGTTGGTCTTATGGATTAATGGCTTGTGTTTTCGCGCCATTGAGCCTTGGTGTATCGATCGTCGTTTACAAAGGGCCTTTTGAAGTAGAAAAGGTTTACGAATTATTGGAAAAATATAAAGTGACAAATTTTACGTATGCCCCGACTGCATACAGAATGATGATGGCAGCAGGCTCGGATCTTCTAAAGAAATATGATCTGAAAGTAAAGAAATTCAGCAGTGCCGGCGAACCGTTAAACGGTGAGGTCGTTCGTTTTTTTGAAAAGAATTTTGGAAGAGCCATTTATGATCATTACGGGGCGACAGAAGCCGGAATGATCGTAAATAACTACAATTGTACAGATATGAAGATAAAACCAGGTTCCATGGGACTGCCGATACCGAGCTATAAAATAGGGCTTATTGACAGTGAAGGGAACGAAGTAAAGCAGGGGGAAACCGGCCAAATTGCCATCGATATGTCAGACGGCGCTTTCGACTTTATGGGCTATTGGAACAAACCCGAAAAAACTTCAGAAAAAAAACTCGGGAAATGGTTCCTTACAGGTGACCTTGCCCGGCAAGATGAAGAAGGCTACTTCTGGTTCCAAGGAAGGGCGGATGATGTTATCATGAGTGCAGGGTACCGGATTGGACCGACAGAGGTTGAAGATTGCTTAATGGAACATCCTGCAGTGATGGAAACGGCTGTCATCGGGAAGCCTGATGAAACAAAAGGCGAGATTGTAAAAGCCTTTGTTGTATTGAACCATTCCTTTGAGCCGTCTAAGGAATTAAGCCAGGAATTAAGTGAATTTGTAAAGAAAAAATTATCAAAACACCAATATCCTAGAGAAGTAGAGTTTATTGAAAGCCTTCCAAAAACCCAAAGTGGAAAAATTCAGCGTTACCTGCTTAGAAAAAACCGTGTAAAACATTAACATAGGCTTGAATGGAATGTTAATTTTCTTCTAAATATTTGTAAATATTAAATAAATGGTAGAATAGAGACGTAGAAATGAAAAGGAAGAAAGGAGATTTTTAATGGAGAAAATATCGGTCACAAAAAATAACGGCATCGCTACTGTTGTTATCGACAACCCTCCAATGAATGCACTTGGGGATCAAGTTAGAACAGAGCTTTTGGAAGCTTTTAAAGATTTAAAAGCGGATCATGAAGTTGTCGCCATCATTTTAACCGGTGCGGGAGAACGGGCTTTCATGGCAGGCGCAGATATTAAAGAATTTAATGAAAGCGGCAATCCGCACAAAAATAAGCCGGTTGAAGAGGAGAATGTTTTTAATTTTATCGAAAGCATTCCAAAGCCAACGATTGCTTTAATAAACGGCTATGCTCTTGGAGGAGGCCTTGAGCTGGCATTAACGTGCGATATACGCATTGCCGAAGAACATGCCAAATTCGGATTGCCTGAAGTGAAGCTTGGCCTGCTGCCGGGAGGAGGAGGAACGCAAAGGCTTCCAAGAATTGTCGGGCCTTCAAAAGCGAAGGAGCTCATGTTTACCGGAGATCATATTCCGGCAGAAGAAGCGCTTCAATTAAATATGATTAGTAAAGTTGTGCCAAAAGGCGAAGGGATGAAAGCGGCTATTCAACTCGCAGAAAAAGTAGCAAACCATTCCCTGCAAGCATTAAGCCGAATTAAACGCCTCGTTAACGAAGGAAGTGAACTCCCTCTCGATGAAGGATTGGTGATTGAAAGGCAATTATTTTCGGAGCTTTTTGAAACAAAAGACGCAAAAGAAGGGATAAGCGCTTTTGTTGAAAAACGCAAACCGGTATTTACTCACGAATAATTAAAATTACGTAAAGTTCGTGTTCAAAAAGGAGGACAACGAGAGGCAAGGAGGTCGAGGAAGAGCAAGCTGACGTAGAGATTCGCAGCCTATTAACGAAGTTCGATTAAAGGCATCACGTCCTGTGATAACGTCGAACTGACTTACCTCCTGTAAGCCTCCGGACTTTTTGAACATCCTCATTAATAGAAAGAGGTGGAGTGCATGTCAGACCTATTAAAGGTCCAGAAAGAAAATGGCATTGCCTATTTAACGATGAACCGGCCTGACAAGCTAAATGCGCTTTCGAAAGAGCTTGTCACCTTTTTAATCCGCGCTTTAAAGGATGCGGAAGCGGATGAAGAAATAAGGGCAATTATTTTGTCAGGTGAAGGAAAATCATTTTGTTCGGGCGGCGATATCGGAAATATGGGAGGGAAAATGGGCCCGGCCCAAACTTTGTCTTCCATAAAAGAAACCTCCGCTTTAACAAAAACAATTGTAGACTTGGATAAATATGTCGTTAGTGCGGTCCGCGGCTATGCAGCAGGGGCAGGCTTCAGCCTTGCGTTAGCATCGGATTTTATCATATCTGATCGCGGCGCAAAATTTGTTTCAAGCTTTAAAAATATTGGGTTAGTTCCTGATTTGGGGTTGATTAAGCTACTGACAGAACGCGTGCCGCTGCCGATTGCTAAAGAATGGATTTCTTCAGGTAAAAATATATCAGCTGAAGAAGCGTATACAAGAGGTGTCATTAATCGAATTGCGGAAACTGATGTTGTAGCGGAAGCCGCTGATTTTGCTCAATTTATTATTGACGGGCCGCCCATTGCCAATCAATTTGTTAAATACCAGACAAATCGTGCGAACGAGCTATCTTTTGAAACGAGCATGATGCAAGAGAATATCATCCAGTCTTTAATGTTTCAAACGAATGATACGAAAGAAGGCGTGACAGCCTTTATGGAAAAGCGTAATCCAAACTTTACTGGAAAGTAAAACTACTTAACTATTTACTGAAAACGAAATGGGCAAATTAATGTAATGAAACGGGATTCCTTGCATATCTATCATAGCGACAAATTTACATGGATAGAAAAGGAATCCCACACTTGGCTAATAGCTATTTAAAGCATGACAAAGGGTGTATAGAAATGGCTTTAGAGACGGATGATTTACAAGCGAAGCTAAGCGACTATATCGCTAAACATATCGTGAAACGGAAGGAAATTGAACTTACTGATTTTTCCCAGCCATCTGGAGGATGGTCTGATGAAACCTTTATGTTTACCATTTGTTGGGAGGAAAACAACCAGAAAAAAACGAAAGATTTTGTTGTCCGTAAAGTGAAAAAGGACGGATTAATGGCGAAAAATAAAAATTTATTTCCTCAATATAAAATGCTGGCCATGTTAAGCGAAAACACTAGCTTGCCAGTGCCAAAGGTTTATTCATATGAAAAAGATGAGAGTGTGTTAAACGGTGAATTTTTTGTCATGGAAAAACTGGAAGGCAAGAGTTATGTTCCTTGGTCAAAAGAAGGGAGGAAATTTTTTGCCGAAGCGGCAAAAAGTAAAAATATTACAGGAGAATTTGTTCGTTATTTGGTTGATTTACATACATTTGATTATAAATCAATAGGATTTGAGCCCTCGGCTAATGAGCCGGATTTCATAACTTATTTAGATGAAAAGATTAAAGACTTGGAAGATCGGTATTTGGCCTATAAGTTTTATGATGATCCGGTGATTACAGATGCCATGGAATGGCTTAAACATAATAAGCCAAACCCTGTTCCGTTATCGATCATCCATAATGATTACCGGACAGGCAACCTCCTTTATAAAGATGACCATATTTCAGGCATTTTGGACTGGGAAGCTGCAGAGATCGGCGATCCGAGAATGGACCTTGCCTATGTTTGCGCAAAGCCCAATCGAATGGATTCGCCTTTAGTCTGTTATTTACTTGAACGGGATCGCTTCCTTTCCTCATATAGAGAACAATCGAATATCGATTTTACGGATGAGGATATTTATTATTATGAGGTGTATCATCAATTCAGATTTTTGCTTATTTCTTTATCTGCAGCTCATGCCTTTGTAAGAGAAATGTCAACAGATTTAAGAATGTCAAGACAGGGCTACCGATTAACATTGATGAAAAATATGCTGGCAGAGCTTTTGGGCTATTGAGGTGATCATTTGTTTGATAAAGAATACACGATTCATCTAGTAAATCAGGTCATTAAAAACGAGATCATTCCGTCTTTAAATAACGGGATGGCCAGAGAGCAGGCGATCGCAATGATCTCTGTTTTGAAAAATGTCAATGCTAATACAAGGCAGAATTTAGATCCGTATAAGGAAGTAATTGATTTATTTGTTAAAGAATTAGATGTTCTATTTGAGCGGGTTTCGCAAGACAATAGCTTACAAGATACAAACTTAAATCGTAAAGTGAAGGAATTTCAAAATCAGCTTAACTCTATTAAAGCGAATCAAGAGATAAAAGAAACATGGGAAGAATTAAATGGGCTTACAAGTAAGTTCATTACATGTCTCTATGAAGACCATAGCCGTACATCTGGTTATATTTCCGCTGTTCGTAAATTAATGAGAAAGCAATTAAATATTGAAATGGCGCTTGTCAGCTAAAAAGTGAACATTCCACATATTATTTTCTGAAATTTTGGAATTTAAAAATAAAATTTGAAGGAGGCTTTATATCATGACAGTCCAATCCTCTCAGTTTCAAATGAGTCCGAGAGTGAAGGAATTAAGGAAAAAAGTTCGCGAATTTATAGATAATGAAGTTATCCCTAACGAGAAGAAAATCGGGAAATACGGGCCTGAAGGTATAGAAATTTTAAGGAACGTACAGCAAAAAGCGAAAGATGAAGGGCTTTGGGCTTTGGGTCTGCCGAAAGAAATTGGAGGCGGCGGGCTCCCTTTCATGGATTATGTGTATATTAATGAGATTATTGGGCGTTCACAAGCAGCGATGGTTGCCTTGGGAACACATACGGCGCAAGATGCTACGATGCTGCATTTATTTGGGACCGAAGAACAAAAAGAAAAATGGCTCTATCCGATGGTAAGAGGGGAAATCAGCCCTTCTGTCGGGCTGACGGAGCCTGAAGTGGCTGGTTCAGATCCGACATTAATTCAATCCACCGCTGTTTTGGACGGGAATGAATGGGTGATCAACGCGCATAAATGGTTTACGACAAACGCTGATAAAGCTGCATTTACAACAATGTTTTGTGTGACTGAACCTGATGCGCCTCCGCATAAAAGGGCTTCCATGATTATCGTGCCTACAGATTCGCCTGGCTATGAAATCGTCAGGATCGTTCCGACAATTGGCGAATTCGGAAACCATCCAGAAATACGGCTGACAAACGTCAGAGTTCCGAAAGAAAACATCATTGGCAACCGCGGAGAAGGGTTCGTCATTGCACAAAAACGGCTGGGCCCCGGAAGAATCTATCATTGCATGCGATGGCTTGGCCAGGCCCAAAGAGCGTTCGATTTAATGTGTGAAAGGGCGCTCAACCGGTATGCGCATGGTTCATTATTAGCAGATAAACAAATGATCCAGAAATACATTGCGGATTCAGCGACAGAAATCCAAGCGGCAAGATTAATGACATTTGAAGCCGCAAAGAAAATCGATGAAGGAAGCGATGCCAGAATCGATATTGCGATGATAAAAGTTTACGGTGCTGAGGTTCTTCACAACGTCATTGACCGGGCAATTCAGGTTCATGGCGCCCTTGGGGTTACGGCAGATACGCCATTAGAAGAAATGTACCGCAATGCGCGTTATGCGCGTATCTATGACGGGCCGGATGAAGTTCATACACAATCAATCGCAAGAAGGATTTTACGAAAGTATAAAGAAGGCAATGCGTGGGATCCAGCGGATTTTTAAAAGATGAGGAGGATCATGATGTCATCTGATATAATCCCTATTCGAAAAGGAGAAGAATTGGATCTTACAAAAATTGAAGCATTTTTAAGATCCCGGTTTCACGATTTGCCTGATGCTCCCTTAACTGCTGAACAGTTCAGTTTTGGAAGATCGAATTTAACCTATCAAATCAAAATCGGTGATTGGGAAGCAGTATTGAGAAGGCCGCCGTTAGGCCCAGTAGCACCTAGGGCGCACGACATGAAACGGGAGTTTACGATTTTGAAAGAACTTCATCCACATTATCATCAAGCGCCAAAGCCCTATGCGTTGGCTGATGAACACGTCATCGGCTCCCCTTTTATCGTTATGGAGAGAAAACGCGGGGTTGTCCTTGAAGACAAATTTCCAGAAGGGGTGGAAGTGACAAAGGAATTATGCCGAAATATTTCTGAAAGTATCGTTGATGGTTTGGTAGCACTCCATGCGGTTGATTATACAAAAACGAAACTAAAAGACATTACTAAACCGGAAGGATTTTTAAAAAGACAGGTTGAAGGTTGGATAAACCGGTACGAAAGGGCAAAAACAGACGATGTTCAAGAGATTGAACAATTAAAAAAATGGATGATGAGTCACATCCCTGTTTCACCAGAACCCACCGTTGTCCACTATGATTTTAAATTAAATAATGTGATGTTCACTCATGAATTAAACGAATTAATTGGCGTATTTGACTGGGAAATGACAACAGTCGGCGATCCGCTGGCTGATTTAGCTACCTCTTTAACCTTCTGGATAGAGAAAAATGATTCCCCTCTTATTAAGAAAGATGAGAATCAAGTGCCGATTACTTCATATGATGGGTTTATGACGAGAGAGGAATTTATGGAGGCTTATTCTAGAAAGAGTGGCAGAGATGTTTCCAATATGAACTTTTATTTAACATTTGCTTTCTTCAAATTAGGTGTTATCAGCCAACAGATTTATTATCGCTGGAAAAAAGGGCAGACGCAGGATGAACGGTTTAAAGGGTTAAACCGTTATGTGAATAATCTTATGCAGTATGCGCAGGAGACTGCGAGGAAAAATATGTATAGCTAAAAAAGCCAATGTCCAGTGGCGTTTAACTTCATTATATAAGATTCCAAATCCACCGAGAAAAAATGGTGGTTATTTTTTTGCGCGTTAGCGAAAGTATAAATTTGCAGCAAAGTAGAAAAGTCGACGTAGCGGCAAATTTTAAGTCCAAAGTATAAGGGCAACTACGCTTCTGTCTTCGCCTTTTAAGGCTCGCCAATCGGCGAGTTTTCTTCATCTTTAAATTATGATTTCCTCAAGCGTGAAACGATAGGATTGACAGATCACACAAATTAAAATTATAGTAAGTCTATCGGAATTACCGAGGAAGAATAGGAGGCATAGCCATGATAGATGTGAGATGGTCAGATAGCGGCTATAACATAATAAATGATTCAAACTTTGAAATGAAAGGAGCGTCCACACCTCGGACAGAAGGATTAACACCAATCGAATTGTTGGAAAGCTCGCTCGGGCTTTGTGTAGCGATTACAATCAACCAAATACTCGTGAGAGACGGGTATGGACAAGCGGAAGTTCAAGTTTCTGTCAAAGCGAAAAAAGCGAAAAGTCCGCCCTCTCGCGTTGAAAAATTTTTGGTGGATATCCGTTTCCCTGAAGGAAATGATTTAAAGGAAGAATATCGGGGGAAATTAATCATGCTAGCGGAAAGAGCCTGTACAATTGGGAACACTTTGCAGCAAGGTGCTGCAATCAATATGAAAGAAACTTTAGGGAGAGTATAAGCATGAATGAAGTCAAAGATGGGCAAGTCTCTAAAGGGCAGTTTGAAGATTATGCAATTGAACAGGTCCCTTTAGAAAAAAGGCGATCGACCCTCAATGTAGCCATTACGAGTTGTGCGTGGATCATCTCGTTATCTACCATCTTCACAGGAGGCGCGCTCGTGAGTGGGTTAAGTTTTTCAAATACGGTATGGGCTGCGGTTTTTGGTATGCTTCTCCTTGGGATATATGGTTATTTTCAAGGCTGGATGGGCGGAAAATACGGAGTTTCCACGACAATGCTTACACGGCATGCCTTCGGCAGGAACGGAGCGAATCTATTTGGAGTTTTGCTTGCCATTACAATGGGAATTGGCTGGTTTGGATGGCAAATTTCGTTCTTTGGCATAACCATTGCAGAAATGTTCCCCGGGAAGTGGTTTGCCATCCCTGAGGTTGCTATGGTTTGGGGTGGGCTTCTTATGATGCTGACAGCATTCATTGGATACAGAGGGCTTGCTACATTAAGCATGATTGCTGTTCCTCTCGTTGTTTTTCTGTCGATTTGGGGATTGCTGAAGGCGGTCAATTATGCTGGAAGCTGGGAAGCGTTATTTACTTCAGAGCCGACTGGTGACCCGATGCCGCTGTTTGCCGGGATTACGATTGTTGTGGGGAATGCTGCATTGGGAGCGGTCGTTTTTCCAGATGTAACCCGCTATGGCAAAAGTGCGTATAGAGGGGCTTTTGGAGCTTCTATCGGATACTTTTTGGGCGGTGTCTTTTGTATTATCGCAGGGGCAGCAATGGCAATCGCGGCACAGGTTCCTGGGCTTGGTTCGACACCAAATATTCCTGCAGCGATGAGTAAAATTGGCCTCGGTTTTTTAGCTTTTCTTATTCTTGTATTTGCCCAATGGACGACGAATGATAACAATCTTTATACTGGATCGCTCGGCATGCGGAATGTCATCCGATTGCCAAAAGCATTTATCGTATGCATTATGGGTGGGCTAGGTCTAGCGATCGCACTGATCGGTTTGCAAGATTATTTCGTCCCTTTCTTAAACTTTTTAGGCACGTATGTCCCGCCGATTGCAGGAGTGATGATTGCAGACCATTGGTTTGTCGCACCGAAAATCCGGAAGAAAGCGTATCAATTTGGGGTAAACACAGTCTATGCGAAGTGGAATATTGCGGCCATCGCCTCGGTTATCCTTGGGGGCTGGATTAGTACGAAATTAACGTTCGGCATCGGAGCGGTTAATTCTACAGTCCTTGCCTTTATTGGCTATATTGTACTCGTATTTGTTTTGGATAAATTAAATATTGCTTATGAAATTGGAGAAAAAAGGGAAGACGAGACTGGTTTCTAAACTAATAATTGGCAGAGAAAGGTTAGATGTAGAATGGCAAAAACGGGAGAATCTTCACAGTGGATTCTTGGTGTTGATGTTGGTGGAACATTTACTGATTTGGTCGCAATGGCTGAATCCGGACAGTTGGTTACAACAAAGACTCCATCTACTCGTGATCAATCTGATGGGGTTGCTAGTGGTATTGCTAAAATTGCTGAAAAAGTTGGCATGGAGGTTTCAGAATTTTTGTCGCGCTGTCCGCTTATTGTCCATGGAACAACCGTAGCGACAAATACGCTGCTTGAATATGACGGCGCAAAAGTAGGGTTACTCACAACTCAAGGTTTTAGGGATGAAATCGAATTTCGCAGAGCCTATAAAGAAAGCGTCTTTTCGGTACGATTGCAAGCCCCGCATCAAATCGTTCCGCGGCGCTATCGCATCGGCATACCTGAGCGCCTCAGCCATACGGGTGAAGTGATCACACCGCTTGATGAAGGAGCGGTCCGACTGGCAGTGCGCAAGCTTGTCGACGAAGGAATTGAAGCGATTGCCGTTTGTTTTTTGTTTAGCTTTGTTAACCCGCAGCATGAACTTCGAGTAAAGGAAATCATTCAGGAAGAAGCGCCACATCTTTTCGTATCTCTTTCGTATGAAGTATTGCCGCAGATTCGAGAATTTGAACGGGTCAGCACGACGGTTGTCAATGCTTATACAGGTCCTGCGCTTCAATCGTATTTAAACCATCTTGAAGCAAGGCTTCGTGAACAAAATTTCAAGGGTGAACTGTTTGTCATGCAGTCAAATGGTGGCGTCCAAAATGTTGTGCAAAGCGGGAGGTTTGCAGCAGGTTGCCTTCTATCAGGGCCGGCTGGCGGGGTAACAGCCGCTTCCTTTATCGGACAGCGTGCCGGCTACCCGAATTTAATTACGATCGATATGGGCGGGACAAGCTACGATGTATCGGTCATTGAGCAGCTTCAGCCAACCGTTACGACAGAGAACTGGATTAGCCGCTACCGTGTTGCACTTCCAATGATGGACATTCATACGATCGGATCAGGTGGAGGGAGCATCGCCTGGATTGACAGCGGCGGGGCACTTCAAGTTGGGCCGAAAAGCGCCGGATCCAATCCAGGGCCGGCATGTTACGGAAGAGGCGGAATGGAACCAACGGTGACTGACGTTAACGTTATGCTGGGCTACATTAATCCAGACAACTTCCTCGGTGGCGAAATGCAGCTTGACCGTTCATTGGCTGAAGAGGCGATTCGAACTCACATTGCAGAACCTTTAGGCATTTCAACAATTGAAGCGGCGCTCGCGATTTCAAGGATTGTGAACAGCAATATGTCAAATGCGATTCAGTATGTGACAACCCAAAGAGGCTTTGATCCGCGGCAATTTGCTTTGCTTGCCGTCGGTGGAGCGGGTGCGTTGCATGCCGGAAAACAGGCAGAGGATCTTCGTATAAACACAGTCATCGTTCCTTCGCTGGCTCCAGTTTTTTCAGCGCTTGGCGATGTGGCGGCCAATTTAAAAGTAACAGAGCTCAGAACACATTTCGAAGAAGTGGAAAAAGTAGATTTAGAAAAAGTGAATGATGATTTTGAAGAAATGGAGAAAATCGCCCGCGAAAAATTAGGCGGCCAAAATGTAACCGAGAAATTTGAAGTCCGCAAATATCTTGATTTGCGCTACAAAGGCGAGGTTCACGAAGTGACAGTGCCTGTCCGCTCCAGAACAAGAAGAATCACTGCACTAAATCTTGAAGCAACCCTTAATGATTTCCATGAGCTTCATGAACGCCTCTACGCCCACAAAGATCCTTCGCAAGAAGTGGAAATTTTAAACCTTCGTATGGATTTAATCGGGGTTCGTGAACAATTGCGCTTTGATGAAGAAGCGTTTGACAAAGAAGATCCAACAAACGCGAAAACAGGCGAGCGTACGATGTATTTTGAGAAAGACCCGGTGCAAGCACCTGTTTATAATGGGGCGCTCTTAAACCCTGGGAATTTAATTGTTGGGCCAGCCGTTATCGAACAATGGGGCACAACCATTGTCGTATATCCCGGCCATGAAGCATTGATTGATGCGTATCGCAACTGTGTCATTGAAGTCCGCCATTCCGTTGGAACTGTGGGGTGATGAGATGATTGAAGCACAAATTTTTTATAGTAAATTACAAGCGATTTGCAGGGAAATGGGCCACAATTTGGAACGGACTTCCCGTTCTCCCCTCCTTGCCTTAGATCGTTCGTATGCCAGTGCTATTTTAACAGAAGAGCTAGAGCTTGCCGTCCAGAAGCAATATGATGTGGGGCATCTTTATGCCCTTCGGGATAGTGTCGCAACGATGTTTGACTATTTTTCTTACGATTTGGCAGAAGGAGATATTATTTTAGTTGCCGATCCATACAGCGGTGGAACGCAAGGCCAAACTGTGACGATGGCTGCGCCGCTTTTTCAAGAAGGGGAATTGGTTCTTTTTCCTGTTGTAAGGGCACAAATGATGGATTTTGCAGGGGAATATCCGGGCGGCTACCATCCTGAAGCATTTGAAGTATGGCAGGAAGGGATAAGGGTGACGCCGATTAAGCTTTATCATCGTGGTGTTCTACAAAGAGACGTTTGGCGGTTTTTGCTGGCGAACAGCCGGGCACCGTCTTTGTTGGAATCAGATTTAAAAGCAATGGTTGCTTGTTTGCGCCTTGCCGAAGAGCAAATTGCCGATGTGCTCGGAAGCTATCGTCCGGAAGAAACCGAAGCATTTTTAAAGCACATCTTTCAATACAGTGAAACGCAAGTTCGCCGGCTGATCTCTGATTTGCCCGAAGTAACTTTTCAATCGAAAGCATGTTTAAAAGATGAAAAAGCAGGGGAAGTCCCCATTCACGTTAAACTGATGAAAGAAAATGACAGCCTCACCATTGATTTTTCGGGAACAGGAAATCAAGTAGAAACGCCATTAAACTCGCCAATTGCGTCAACAAAAGCTTATGCAGTTTGGCCATTTTTAACATCATTTGAAAATGGCATAGATTTGAACGAAGGAACATTGCTCCCGTTTCATTTCAACATAGAGGAAGGAACAATTGTTTCACCGCATTTTCCTGCGGCAACTGCATTTAGCGGTAAAATAACCGGGCATTTTATTTCGGAAGCTGTCGTTTCATCGCTTCGAAGCGGCGGGCTGAAGAAAGAAATAATCCCTTCCATTCACGGAATGGGTCCGGAAGCGGTTTTGTATCCGCCAATTGGGAAAGAAAGGGAGATTGAACCGCTATTTCTCGTGCCGGGATTTCCCATCTCTTCTTCAGGGTGGGGGCCGTCTCCATTATACGGGGAAAAACTGCTCGTCTCTGCTGAAGAACTGGAAATGCATGATGGCTTTCAAATGGTATCAAGGGAACTTGACAATGGACAAGGGATGACAGTCCAGCTTGTCAATCATCGAGCTGATATTTATGCAAATCTTATCCAGCCGGTGGCCAAAAATGAAGAATATGGTTCTATTGAAATTACCGGAAGCCGAACGGCATCTTTTCATGAAAGTGCGTTAGGAGAACTTTTGAAATATGGTGATCAAATCACGTTTCGTTATCCAGGAAAGGGAAGTGACGAGTCATGATAAATGAAGACCTTATTCTATCGCAAGTTGTAGGGGGATCGCTCGATGCAATCGCCCGTGAAATGAGTGCGACTGTCACACGCACAGCTCGTTCCCCTCTTTTCAATGAAGCGCACGATTTTACGACAGGTGTTTTTGATTTGGCAGGGAAAAAATCACGTCTCGTTGCACAAGCGCCGGGCTGTACGCTTCATTTGTATGCGGTTGTCGGGGCTGTCGATCATTTAATGGAAGCTTTTCGTTATGATTTGCATCCAGGGGATATTTTGTTAGTGAATGATCCTTACCACGGTGGCTCGCACAGTCTCGATTGGACAATTGTTATGCCTGTTTTTTACAACCGAAAACCGATTTTGCTTCCTGCCGTAAGAAGCCATATGGGAGACAATGGAGGTCCCGTTGCGGGGGGATATAACCCTCGTTCAAAAGACATATGGCAAGATGGACTTCGCATTCCCCCCCTCAAAATCTATGAGCGTGGTGAAAAAAGAAAAGACGTGTTTGACTTAATCGTGGCGAACAACCGTTTAGCTCATTGGCTTGAAGGAGATCTCGATGCGATGATTGGGGCTTGCAAGTTGGCTGCAAACAGGATTCAGTCGCTGCTTGACACGTATTCACCTGAAGAAGTCATTAAAGCGCTCGATAGCCGAATCCGTTATACAGAACGGCGCGTACGTGAGGAAATTGCCAGCTGGCCTGACGGAACGTATACGGCAGAAACGTACGCTGACCACGATTTTCAAGGAAATCGTGATATTAAAGTGAAGGCAACCGTGACGGTCTCAGGAAGTGACTTGCAGATTGATTTTTCAGGATCGTCAGCACAGGCGGAAGGATTTATTAACAGCCCATTATCCAATACGACCTCGTTTGCCTTTGTCGCGATTTCGACATGCTGCGATGAGGATATCCCAATTAATGAGGGATACATGAATCCAGTTACCGTAACCGCACCGCTTGGTACAGTTGTCAACCCGAAGTTGCCTGCGCCATGTGGCCATGCGACAGCGTGTGTAGGCGCGGAGATTGCTGAAGCCGTGCTGCTTGCTATTGCAGAAGCAGCGCCGAAACGTGTCGGTGTGAATGCCCACAAGCTTCCACTCGCATACAGCAACGGCTACTATGACGACGGGAACCCTTGGGTGAATTTGAACTTTTTCGGCTATACCGGCGGAGCGGGAGCAGCCTATGAAACGGATGGATGGGGGCTATACCCTCCCGTCATGACCGGCGTTATTCTTCCATCAATTGAGATGAATGAAATGCAATACCCAAGCCGAGTGTTAAAGCATGAATACACAAGCAATTTCACAGGTCCCGGCCGTTGGAGGGGAACACCAGGCCTTGATGTCCAAATTCAGCATTTGACAGAAAGCTGGACAAGTGTAATGATGGCGGGTGTCCGCAACACAACCCGAGGATTTTGCGGCGGAAAAGACGCACCAAGCAACAAGGTTATTGTTGACTACGGAACAGAAGAGAACGCGGAGGAAATCGAAGAAACAGCATTCGGCATAAACATGAAGCCCGGCGGCATTATCCAGTTTCACCGCGCAGGAGGAGGCGGCTGGGGCGACCCGCTTGAGCGCGACCCCTCTGCTGTGCTGGATGATGTGTTAAATGAATTCGTTGATGTCGAAGGAGCGCTGCGTGATTACGGAGTTGTCATTGATACTGAAACAATGAGTGTAAATATTGAGGGAACGAATCGTGAACGGGATAAAAGGAGACAAAATAAGACCACTAAATAAACGTTAGGTAGTACCGCCGGGATGAGCTGGATCATTTCAGGCGGTTTTTTATATAATAGTAAAAATCGATTATTCCATTTTAAATAGTTCGCGTAGATAATCTCTTCTTCCATGCAGTATGCGATGAATAAAAACTGTATTATGATTATACCTATAAAAAATCAAATATGGATGCACAACAATAAATCTGTATCCTTGTTTTACAAGTTCATAATCTTCATCAGACAATACTGTTCCCATTTCCGGGAAATCTGCTAATGCAATGATTCGATCATTTAATTTATTCAACAAAGCTTCCGCAGCTAAATGATTCTCTTGAGAAATATATGAGAAAATCTCATCCATGTCATCAGCTGCAACAGGTGCATACTTAATCTTCTTTTGTGGCATTTATTTTTCTCCGTATATTTGCGATAACTTGTTCATGTTCAATCAACTGCGAGCCTTCGTCTATTTGTTTTTCAGCAACAAGCAGTTTGGATTGTAATTTTATACGTGCTTCTCTACGCCGAAACGTTTCGTGGCTCATGACAACTAAGTCCGCTTCACCATTCCGAGTAAGTATGACTGGCTCATCTATTTCGTGACAATACTTGGAAAAACCATTATAATCTTGCCGAATTTTTGTTGATGGCTTTATATCCATACATTACAGCACCTTTCGAATATTATTATTCTGATGATATTATATCATTATTATAATATGTATTGAAAATGAAATGAATTAGAGATAATGGAGGATCTGCTTTGAATCAAAACTTTTTACCTAAACCATTGACAAGAAAATTTTTTCAACAGCCAACGCTTATTATGGCAAAGTCTTTGCTTGGCTGCCTGCTTATAAAAGAGACAGAAGAAGGAACGACGTCTGGCTTCATCGTGGAAACGGAAGCATACATCGGTCCGGAAGATCGGGCTGCACACAGTTTTGGAAACAGACGGACGAAGCGAACGGAAGTTATGTTCGGGGAAGCGGGCTATGCGTACACATATACGATGCATACGCATTGTCTTTTAAACGTTGTAAGTGGGGAATTGGATAAGCCTGAAGCGATTTTAATTCGGGCGGTAGAACCGTATTCGGGTATAGATTTAATGTTTGAGCGCCGTAAAATTGACAAGTTGAAAAACTTAACAAGCGGTCCCGGAAAATTAACGAAAGCCATGGGAATTTGTATGGAGGATTATGGACACCCTCTTTTTAAACAGCCGCTTTATATCGCCGAAGGGTACGAGCCTGAAACCATTTCTGAAGGAAAAAGAATTGGAATCCATAACACTGGGGAAGCAAAAGAGTATCCGTGGCGGTTTTGGGTTACGGGCAATCAGTTCGTTTCAAAATAAAAATGTCATTATTAATACGGTTAAATTTAAGTAAAAAATTTTAGCAAATAGGGCAGGCTGATAGTTTTAAAATAACAGCCTGTTTTTTGATTTAAATTACAATCAATGATTACTTTTTAACTCACTTTTTTTAAAAAAATATCGTTAAGTGACAACGTTAGCAGGTTATAGAATATGGCATATAACTTGCTTGTTAAAATAACAACAATTAAAAGAAAGGTGGAATTAGGTCTATCGTGTAAGAGCTAGTACTTCGAAGAATGGTGAGAGATATGCTAGGAGAGAAAGTTTTAAAATAGAAATATTCGAATTTATAATATTATGAACGAAGGGAGTGCATGAGGATTGGCAGCTAAAAAAGTTTATGTACTTGGAGGCTATCAAACAGATTTTTCCCTTAATTGGGCACGAGAGGGGAAAGAAATCTTTGACATTTTAAAGGATTCCGTCGTTGGAGCACTGGAAGCCACAAAAATTGATCCGAATGATATTGAAGTAGCACATATTGGTAATTTTATTGGAGAGCTAGGTAGTAGGCAAGGACAGCTTGGTGGCCTGTTTGCGTCGATTCATCCAGCATTTAGTGGAGTGCCAGCGAGTCGTCATGAAGCTGCGTGTGCATCTGGAAGTATAGCCATTCTTTCGGCAATGACAGACATCGAATCTGGGCGTTACGATTTGGCATGCGTAGCAGGTGTCGAACAATTACGTAATGTTCCAGGAGACCAAGCAGCAGATTACCTAGGCGTCGCTTGCTGGACAGGACGTGAAGCAATAGATGCTACGTATCCGTGGCCGTATTTGTTTGATCGTTTAATTGATGTCTACGATGAACGTTACGGTATTAAATATGAACATTTGGCACAAATTGCAAAAACAAATTTTAATAATGCGAAACGAAATCCAAATGCGCAAACGAGAAATTGGCAATTTAATGAGCGAAGTTTTTTAGAAGATGATGAACATAATCATGTCATTGAAGGGAGAGTTCGCCGACAAGATTGTGGACAAGTGACAGATGGAGGCGTAGCGATTTTTCTAGCTTCGGAAGAATATGCTAAGAAATATGCTTCAGAACGAGGATTGCAATTTGAGAATATTCCTTATGTAAAAGGGTGGGGGCATAAGACTGCGCCAATGTTGCTTGATGACAAGATAAAGCTAAGTGAACATAAGGAGTATATCTTTCCTCACGTACGTAAAACTATTGAAGAAATGTTTGTACGTGCAAGTATGTCTGGTGTAGAGAACGTAGATGCCATCGAAACACATGATTGCTTCTCTATTACGGAATATATGGCAATTGATCATTTTGGTATTACAGCTCCGGGCGAGAATTGGAAAGCAATTGAGTCGGGTGATATTTCATTCAATGGGCGGATACCAATAAATCCAAGTGGTGGATTAATCGGCTTAGGACACCCTGTAGGTGCGACTGGAGTTCGAATGGTGCTTGATGCCTATAAGCAAGTTACCGGAACAGCAGGAGATTATCAAATTGAAGGAGCAAAAAATGTAGCTACATTAAATGTAGGTGGGAGTACAACGACGACTGTAAGCTTTATAGTAGGTGTTTAAAAATATCGAAAGTTAAATACAATGAACAATTATAATCCCTCATGTGTAGTCAGTTAAGAAAATGCCTAAACTGACTCACAGGAGGGATTTTTTTGAAAAAAAGCAACTAATTTACAAGTATTTTCACGTTTCATTGAGCTTTTTAATTTCGTGTGAGTTATACCCTTTCAATGATCATTGCTGTTCCAACACCACCTCCACCGCTTATAGCAACAAGACCTCTCTGTAAATTTTTTCGTTCTAGCTCATCTAGTAATGTTATGATTAGCATGCCGCCGGTTGCACCCATAGCATGTCCTGTTGCGATTACCCCTCCATTCACGTTTAGTTTATTTTCATTAATACCAAGATCACGCATATATTTTAAAACAGTTGCAGCAAATGATTCATTATATTCAAATAGATCAATATCATCGACAGAAAAATCGGTTTTAGCCAGTATTTTTTCGGTTGCTGTTTGTCCGCCTGTTAATAAAAGTGGATTTGTAGATGCAGAGGTTACAGCTACAATTCGGGCACGAGGGCGTATTCCAAGTTTCTCCTCCGCTTGCTTGTTTCCGATAAGCAGAAGTGAAGCACCGTCAGCAAGGGAAGGGGAATTCCCGGGATGATGAAGGTGATTGATTTTTCCATCTAATTGTGGAAAGTCTCTATAAATTGCTTCTTCTGCTAAACCTGCTCCTACCTTCCCAAAGACAGGTACAAGTTGTGCCAATGAACCCACCGTACTATTCTCACGAATGAGTTCATCGTTCTCTAAAACTATATTATTTTCTGTATCATATATGGGCACGATAGAGTTAGAAAAATATTGATTTCTTCTAGCAAAAGCAGCCCGTTCATGGGATTGTATAGCATACTCATCAAGCTGTTGCCTTTCGAATTTTTCAAGTGTTGCGATAATATCAGCGGAAACGCCCATTTGGATAAAGTTCGTTTTCTTACTAACCTCAGGGTCTCTGTACCATGCACCGTTATCAGCAAACATCGGCACACGTGAAATAGATTCAATCCCACCTGCAAGAACGATATGTTCCGATCCGGCATTCGTTTTTTGTGCAGCAATTCCCACAGCATCAAGAGCGGAAGAACAAAAGCGGTTTACCGTGATCCCTGCGATGGATTCTGGTAAATTAGCAGCAATTGCAGCGATTTTCGCAATATTTGCTCCTTGATCGTTTACTTGAGTCACGCATCCTAGCACAATATCTTCAACTAATTCCTGATCCCATTGCTGTCGTTTATGAAGAGAGGAAAAGAGTTGCGAGAGGAGATTAATAGGTGTGATAGAGACTAATGCACCCGTTTTTCTAGCTGCTCCTCGTGGTGTGCGAACAGCATCGTAAATATAAGCATCCATGGAAAATCATTCCTTCATTTTTTAAAAATGCTTGATTTAGAACCTTCAACTTATTGTTATTATCGTGCTTTTAATAATTTTCATTAAGAAATTAAATTTTTGCTGTTTTCTGTCATAAGTTCGCGCAATTGCCGTTTCAAAATTTTACCAACAGGGTTTCTCGGCAATGAATCAAGAACCATTAGGCGCTCCGGAATTTTGAAATTGGCTACATTATTTTTTTTAAAATAATCTTTCACTTCATCTAATGTAATTTCGTGGGCTCCATTTTTTAATACGATACAGGCGCAAGCCTTTTCTCCCATTATTTTATCAGGATAACCAACGACAGCTACTTCGGAGACTTTTGGATGACTATGAAGCAAGCTTTCGATTTCTTCAGGTGAAATGTTTACACCGCCTCGAATAATCACATCTTTTGTACGACCTACATAACGATAATATTTAGGTATCTCTTCATCTCCAATAATTTCGAACATATCACCTGTGCAGAAAAAACCATTAGAATCAAAAATTTTTTTATTTAAGTCTGGTCTTTTCCAATAGCCTGTCAGCGTCCCTGCTCCTTTTATACGTAGTTCGCCAGGACGGTTAGGTTCTGTGATTTCTTCTTTGGTGCCGATATCGACAAGTTTCGTTTCAATTCGATTCGCAATTCTTGTTGACCATTGCAATCCTTTGACACCAAAGCGTGGAAAGAATTTTGCTCTCTTTTCAGGATCTGGAAAGTCTTTAGGGCCGCTCATTAATGTAATCCCTTCATTTGAACCAAAGTAATTAATAATATCAATATTATATTTTTCTTTCCAACCTTTCACCATCCAAGGAGATAAAGGAGCGGATCCTGAGCCAATTGCTTTTAACGATGAAATATCAGCTTTGCTTAAAATATCATCATTATTTAACATCATATTTAATAAGGCGGGAGGAGCAAGTGTATAAGTTGCTTTTTCTTTCATGATTTGCTCTAAAAATACGGATAAGTCAAATGGATGGTGCATAATGAGTTTACTGCCTGAGAGCAGCCAAGGTACAAACATTCCTGCAATACCTGCCATATTCACCATTGGAAATGTATTTAATAGTATATCTTTTTCAGTGAATTCTCCTATGTCAACCGAAGTGTAAGACGAAATGAACCATTCATTATGACTTCTTGGTACACCTTTTGGTTTTCCCTCTGTTCCCGAAGTCCAGCATATTGTAAAGATGTCGTTAGCTGTTTCTGCTAATGACGAAATATAATTGGTATATTGCTCTTTTTCCTGGCTAGTCAGAGTAATATCTTCTAGCGAAATTGTTTGATTAGATAAATTTTTCTCTCCCCAAGCAAATATTTTTTTCACTGTTGGCAATTTATGACGCAAATCAGCAAAGCATTGCGCATTGGGACGCTCACCTATTTGAGTCATGGTTAAAACAGCCTTAGCTTCGACAAAATTGATGAGTTCTTCATATTCATGTCCCCGATATTGAACAGGGAATGGACTTGCAATGGCGCCAATTCTTAAAATAGCTAGGTAAGCGATAACAATTTCGACAATGTTTGGAAGCTGAACAACGATGATATCATCTTTTTTTAGTCCATTTTTATATAAATAGGCGGCTAATTTCTCAACTTCTTCATAGATCTGCATGAAAGTTAATCGTTTGGGAGCACTATTGCAAATTTTCTCTCGATTCAGCGGATCAATAATCGCTTCGACATGAGGGCGATTATTAACATTCTTGTAAAAAATGTCGTAAATGGTTTCGGTTGTCCACCAGCCTTTTTTTGTATATTCATTAATTTTTGTTTCACTTGAAAGAATCATTCGCATTCATCCTTTCTTAAATTTTGGCTAAAATTTTTAATTTAAACGATGCCGCCTTTTGATGCGTAGCTTAAAATTAATTAGAACGACATCGTTTTTAATAGGAATCTCAATCTATTTAAGTTCGTGTTTATTTCTTATAAAGGTTTTTACCATTCACCCAAGTTGCATGAAAACCCATCGGAACTCGTTGTGGAATGGCAACCCGTGCGATTGGACCGAGTTCAAAGTTTTGTGCATCGATAATAATTAATTCTGAAAGGTCTTTTTCTTTATCATATATATAGGTAATGACATAACCATCATCTTCTGATTTTGCATTAATCCTTGGGGCAAAAGCCGCCTCATTACCATATTGATGGGGACCAAACATATACTTTTGCGATTGACCTGTCCAAGTGTCATATTTAACAAGGCCATCAAAGTTCAACGTATATGAAATATCGAGATGGACGTTATAGCAATAGCGTCCTTTTCGACCTAAATAATCTAAGTTAATGATTGGAAACTCTGTATTCAAGTCATCTAGGACACCTTCTTTAACGGCACCCGTTTTAAGGTTGAAACGCCAATAATATAAAGTAAATTCATTGCGCATTAACTGCAACATTCTCTCTATTTCACTAGCGCCTTTTTTTACAGGAGGTAAAGGGTTTTCTACACGGCAGCCAATTAATACGAGTTCGTCTCCTTCTTCCCACGCATTGATTGAATGGTAAATATAGCATGGTTTTGCTTCGAACCAACGAATATCATTTGAATTGCCATAACGAGGAATAACCCCAAAACGACTAGGCAGTTCATCAAAATATCCAAGTTTGTAACGACCATTTTTCAATGCTTCAGGGTCATTAAATAAAGGTAAATCCATTAAAATGGAGTAATTTTCCGAAATCCACATGTCATGAGGTAATCTTGGACCTGGCAGTTCGATCGGTACGCTGTGCAGCGACTTACCGTCTGCGGAAACTACACCATACATCATATAAGGGTAGGTGTTTCCATAATCGAAAAAGATAAATTCGCCTGTGTTTTCATCAACTTTAGAGTGGGCGGAAACATTATTTTTTAATTTTCCTCCAAAATCTTCAACACCTATTGTTTCTAACGTTTTTGCATCGACACGGTACGGTTCGCCAGAAATGTACCATAAACTGATTAAATTATTATTATGAAAAACGACATCAGTGTTTGATGTATTCTTTAAGGGCTCAAATTTAGGGTTCTGTGAAGGATTTTCCATTAGGCCAACCCACAATGATTTTCCTGCCTCTTTTTCATGTTGAAGCCCTTTTGTTTGAATATACCGATTTCGATATCCGACTTTCCCGTCTTTAATATAAACCGCGTGTAACATTCCATCTCCATCAAACCAATGATGTCTCCCAATGGGATCATATTTGGGATTGGGGCCGTTCCGTACATAAGCTCCATTAAAATCAGAAGGTACTTCTCCTTCAAGGACTGTTAGTTCATCTACCGTAATCTCTTGGTCGTTAGGGGAGTATAATATATCTGACAAATAAGGATTTGTCTCTGTTTTGGGAGTGCTCATATGAATCTCTCCTTTTCTTTTTGCGGGATCCATTGATTATTATTTTTAATTTCTTCATAGGCTTCTGCATATTCTTGGCGTAATTTTTCGATAATTTTCTTTACAGGCTGAACCTCCTTAATTGTTCCAACTCCATGTCCCGCCGACCAAATGTCTTTCCACGCTTTTGTATCACCTTGCGGGTTACTGAAATCGATTTTATCTTTAGGGACTAATTTATCTACATCTAATCCAGCTCTTTCAATACTTGGCTTTAACATGTTGGCATAGACGCCTGTGAATGCATTTGTTGAGATAATATCATCAAATTTAGCCTCAGTGAGCATTTTTTTATACTCTATATTAGCCATGCTTTCTTCTGAAGCAATGAATGATGTACCCATATAGACGAGATTAGCTCCAAGTGTCTGAGCAGAGAGAATACTTTTCCCACTTGAAATGCCACCTGCAAGAACGATAATGCCATCCCAAAATTGGCGTACAGCTTCAACAAAAGCGAAACCAGTGATTGTTCCAGTATGTCCTCCAGCTCCTGCACTAACGAGTATGAGACCATCAACTCCTGTTTCGGCCGCTTTTTTTGCGAATTTTATTGAATTGACGTCTGCAAAAACGAGGCCACCGTAGTCATGTACAGCATCAACTACTTTTGCTGGACTTCCAAGTGCGGTGATGACAATAGGCGGTTTGTAGCGAACAAGCAGTTCAAGTTCTTGTTCAAGTCGATCATAAGAACGATGAGCAATAATATTGGCTGCCCAAGGAGCGACTGGTAGCTCAGGTTGTTGGGATTTTGTCAATTCAAGTTCTTCCGTTATCGTTTTCATCCATTGTTCCAATTGTTCAATTGTCCGTGCGTTTGGCGCGGGGAAAGAACTTATCACACCATTTTTACAGCAAGCGATTATGAGCTCAGGACCTGAAACGAGAAACATTGGTGCAGCAATGATGGGTAAGACGGTTTGTTCAGCAATGTTTTGTAATTGTTTTTCTGATTTCAATCTATCCCCTCCAAGTTTTAACTTTCTAGTTTTCATTCTGTTATCTTTGCAAGAATAATGCCAAATAAAAATAATAGGCATGATAGGCAAAACGCTGCTCTATCCCACTTAATAACGATAAATTTTATAATCGCTGATTAGAAAACTAATCAGCCAACAAAACAAATAATGTCTTATATGGAATAATTGAAAAGTTGTAGTAACATTAGACGGACAGCTTATCGACAAGGAAGAAGTATCGAGCAAAAATGGCATGAATATTGCAACTTGGCATTATGTAGGAATATTGATCTAAACATACATGACCCGCCGGGTCACAAACTTGGGATGAAAATGGTTCCATCCAATAGTTACCA
>NZ_QCZG01000028.1 GCF_003097615.1 Pueribacillus theae | reverse complement strand
TTGCTCCTTGGCGTCGTCTCACTGCTCAATATTCCATTAAAACTTATTCCGAATATCGACCCTCCAATAGGAGCTGTCGTTGTTAGCTATGAAGACGCAAACCCGACAGAAGTGCTTGAAAAAGTAACAAAACCAGTTGAAACCAGTTTATCGACTTTGCCTGGTTTGAAATCGATGCAGTCCATTTCCCAAGAGGGTTCAAGTTTAATTATTTTACAATTTTCATGGACGACATCAATTGAAGATATCCAAGATGACATTAACAATGCGATTAATCAAGTAAGGGTGCCTGATGATGCAGAGGAACCGCGGTTTTTAAAATTTGATCCTTCACAGTTTCCCGTAATCCAAATGGCGGTATCAGCCGGTAAAAACGCAAATGAATTCCAGGATCTTGTGAAAGATTTGGAACGGGATTTAAGCAAAATTCGTGGCGTTGCCAGTGTTGATGTTGACGGCATCCGTGTTGACGAAATTAATGTCGCTTTAAATCAGGATGAATTGGAGAAATACGGCCTTTCCCAACAAGATGTTGTTGACGTCATCCAAAGCAGCAACATTTCAATGCCTGGCTCCCCTGTAACGAGCAAAGAAGAACGGTTGACAACGAGGGTTGTCAGCACCTTAACCTCTGTTGATGACGTGAAAAATCTCGTTGTTACGAAAAAAGTAAATGGCGACGATGTAAAACTTAGCGATCTTGCGAAAGTGAAAAAACAAAAAGAAAAACAAAACATTATAACGAGAGCGAATCAGGAAGACGCCGTGCTGTTAAGCGTCCTGCAGCAATCGGATGCAAACACGGCAGAGGTTTCAACAGCCTTCAATGAAAAGCTCGATGAACTTTTAGATGAAGAAAAGTACAAAAGTGTTGAAACCGCTGTGCTGTTCGATCAAGGCGATTACATACACCAAGCCATCGGAAGTGTTTCTAGCTCCCTTGTACTTGGTGGGATTCTTGCAATGCTTGTGTTGTTTCTATTCCTTCGCAACGTAAGAAGCCCGCTTATCATTGGGGTTGCCATTCCTTTCTCCGTGATTGTTACGTTTGTTTTGCTTTATTTCGCCGATTACAGCTTAAATATTATGACACTCGGCGGGCTTGCGCTTGGAATTGGTATGCTAGTCGACAATTCCATCGTTGTGATTGAAAGCATTTATCGCCATCTGCAAATGGGAAAAGATCCGAAAGAAGCCGCATCCATCGGAACGAAAGAAGTGGCTGGTGCCATCACCGCCTCCACTTTGACAACGATTGCTGTTTTTGTCCCTGTTCTGTTCATTTCTGGGCTGATCGGCAATTTATTTAAAGAGCTTGGCTTCACTGTCGCATTTAGTTTATTTGCTTCTTTATTTGTCGCGCTAACTGTAGTACCAATGATGGCAAGCCGGTTCTTAAAGGCGCAAAGCGAAGAGTTTGAGATCAAACGTAGAAATTCAAAATCAATGAAGTGGCTGGATTCTGCGACACGCTGGGTGCTTGGGCACCGTTTCGCCGTCATTCTAATGACCGTTGTGCTTCTTGCACTAGGCGGTTTGGGCCTTACAACGGTTGGCACGCAATTTCTGCCTGCCACAGACGAAGGATTTTTTACAATAAAAGTTACGCATGAAAACGGAACCCCATTGTCTAAAACGGATGAAACCGTTGGCAAAATCGAAGATATTCTTTCAGATGAAAAGGATATTCAAGATTTCCTAAGTTTAATTGGAAGCACAGCAACTGAAGGGCCTTCCGGTTCGGCCGCGGCAAATGAAGCTGAAATTTTTGTCTCAATGGTCGATTTAAACAAAAGAGACCGCTCCACACAAGAATTCAGTGAAGACATTAAATCGAAAGTGGAACGCGCTGCAGGCAATGCCGATGTGTCATTCAGCCAGCAAGGATCCATGGGTTCAGAGCCAAATACGCTAACATTCATTGTGAAAGCCGACAACGAAAAGAACTTAAATGAGTATGTCGATAAAGTTCAAGATAAAATAAGCAAGCTTTCAGATGTCAATGAAGTGACCAATGATAAAAATGAAACAGTAGAAGAGCTGCAAATTACAGTTGACCGTAAAAAAGCACTTGATGAAGGGCTTGTTCCCGCTCAAATAGCCAATGTGGTGAATAGTGTGACACGTGGCCAGCAAGCGGCGCAATTAACAACAGACGATTCAGAAGTATTGGCAGTTCACGTGAACTATGATGAATCAGTGACAGAAAATATTGATGCATTGAAAAAGCTGCTTATTAAAAAACAAGATGGCACATACACGACATTGGGGGATGTAGCGAAGATTGAACGGGCAGAGGGCCCTGTCGCCATCAATCGGGAAAACCAACAGCCGGCGGTTCAATTTACAGTAAAGTTCAGTTCTCAAACAACGCTGGGCAATGTAACGAAAGATGTCAATGAAGCTGTGGATGATCTCGATTTTCCGGATGACTTTGACCTGTCCTACACAGGGGATCAAGAGCTGCTGGAAGATTCGCTGGATGATCTAGGTTTGGCTTTCATTTTGGCTATCGTTTTCGTCTATCTCGTCATGGCTGCCCAATTTGAATCATTGAAGCACCCGTTTATCATTATCTTTTCGATCCCGCTTATCGTTATAGGTGTCATGATCGCGTTGACAACAACGAGAACACCGCTCGGTGTAACAGCAATCATCGGGTTGATTATTCTTGCGGGAATTGTAGTTAATAATGCCATCGTCCTTGTCGACTACATTAATCAGAGGAAAGAAGCGGGCTTGAGAACATATGATGCGATCATTGAAGCGGTGAAAGTGCGTACAAGGCCAATCTTAATGACGGCATTGACAACGATATTAGGACTTGTGCCGCTAGCATTAGGCATTGGAGAAGGGGCAGAAATTCAACAGCCGCTTGGGATTACAGTCATTGGCGGATTAATCAGCAGTACGTTCTTGACGCTGTTCTTTATCCCCGTGTTGTACAGCTTCTTTGATAAAGAAACAAGACATTTAAATAAAAAATATGTTACGCCTGACGGACAATTAATTCCTGCTTATTTGCTCGAACATCATGAGGAACAAAACAAAGAAGGCGAGAAAGAAGAAACTCAATTGCCTGAATCTCCAGATGTCAATCAAATTGAAAAAGAAGATTTGTCAAAAGATGATGTTATTGCTTTGCTTGAAAAGATTGTGGAAGTTTCGAAAAAGAAACGAGATGATGATGGGGATAAGGAAGAATAGAAAAAGCGGGGCAACCCGCTTCCTTGATTTTCTGACGTTTTACTGCCCATTACTGCGGGAAAAATGAATGAAAGGAGAAAAATGATGCACCAGCCAATTAAAACGATTACTCCAAAAGAGGTTGAACAGCTACTTAAAGATAAAAAGCCAATTTCATTAATTGATGTCAGAGAAGACGACGAAGTGGCACAAGGGAAAATTCCTCAAGCGAAACATATTCGGTTAAGTGAAATTCCTGAACGTTTAGATGAAATTGAAAAAGATAAGGAGACGATTTTCGTTTGCCGTTCCGGCGGACGCAGCGGGAGAGCATGCGAATATTTGCAGGCGCTTGGCTACAACGTTGTCAATATGGAAGGCGGCATGCTTGATTGGGAAGGCGAAACGGAATAAGATATACGACTAACCTCCAGAACGTTATAATGGCGTTAATGGAGGTGTTTTTTTATGATGCAAGTAAAATTGTTTGACTTTGAACATGAAGAAGATTTGGAAGAAGCTCTGAATGATTTTCTAGCAACTTTACAAGAAGAGAAAATCGTTGAAGTGAAATATCAAGTAGCGGTAGCAGATAATTCGAAAACGTTCGACACCGTTTTTTGCTTTTCGGCAATGGTCGTTTACCGCTCTTCGTGAAAATGAATGAAGTTCCATCTCAACAAATATGTTAAAATAAGAAGCGTTGTGTACTAAAAGTGTGTGTTCAAAAGCAGGACAACGAGAGGCAAGAAGGTCGAGGAAGCGTAGCTCTGAGCAACGCAGCGTATGTTTGTAGAATACGTGAATAGCGGAAGAGCAAGCAGACGAAGAGATTCGCAGCCTATCGTGCAGGACTTTTTGAACAACCTCTAAAGCGAGTAGGGGATGGACGTTCATGAGTAATTCACGCCTCATTCGGGGGACTTTTCTATTAACAGCAGCAACGATGATTTCGCGTGTTCTAGGCTTAATCTACTACTTTCCATTTATTTGGCTTGTTGGAATCCAAGGTGCTGCGCTTTATGCTTATGCATACAATCCTTATGTGATATTGCTCAGTGTGGCAACAGTCGGGCTGCCGTTGGCTGTGTCGAAATTTGTTTCAAAATATAACGCGCTTGGCGATTATCGAACGGGAAGAAAGCTTTTTCGATCAGGCATTGTTGTCATGTTGGCGACAGGTTTTGTCACGTTTCTTATGCTTTTTCTATCAGCGGACGCGATTGCTCCTCTTTTTATTGGAGAAGGAGACGAGACAGGAAATAGCTTGGAAGATGTCGCTTTCGTCATTAAGGTCGTTAGTTTTGCATTGCTTGCCGTACCGGTCATGAGTTTGATTCGCGGCTATTTTCAAGGCTTTGAATCGATGGGGCCAACGGCAACGTCCCAAGTCGTTGAACAAATTGTCCGGATCGCGTTCATTTTAGTTTCCGGGTTTATTATTGTCGTCCTTCTAAAAGGCGACCGTACGACAGCGGTTGCATTTGCCGTTTTTGCGGCTTTTATAGGGGCGCTCGGCGGTTTGGCCGTTTTGTTTTACTATTGGCGTAAACGGAAGCCGCATCTTGATAAACTGATTGCGGAAAGTACCGTAGACCATCAAATCTCTTTGCCCGAAATGTACAAGGAATTGATTTCATATGCGATTCCATTTGTAATCGTTGGGCTTGCCATACCGATTTACCAGCAAATTGATACGATGACGATGGTAAAAACGTTGAAGTCAATTGGCATGGCCCAAGTTGATGCAGAGGCGATTTACGCAACAGTCAACCAGACGACGAACAAAATTATTATGATTCCTGTGTCGCTTGCAACGGCTTTAGGATTGACATTGATTCCGACCATTACAAAAACGTATACATCTGGCAACCTAAAAATGCTGCAGCAGCAAATTACACAGACATTTCAAATGCTTCTTTTTTTAACGCTTCCTGCCGTTGTGGGTCTGGCTGTGCTTAGCTACCCTGCTTATGGCACGTTATATGGGATGGGAGATGTTGCTTCGGGTGGGCAGTTGCTTAGGTGGTATGCGCCAACGGCCGTTTTGTTTGCGCTTTTTACAGCGATGGCGGCCATTTTGCAAGGCATCAATCAGCAAAAATTGGCTGTTCTTTCCCTTTTGTGCGGAATTTTAATCAAGCTTCTTTTAAACACGCCATTTATTGAAAAATGGGGAGGAATCGGCGCGATTCTCGCAACCGATGCGGGATATTTATTTTCGGTTGTGTTCTGCCTTTTGGTTATTAAAAAAATGATTCGATTCCGACTTCGATTTGTTGCAAAGAGGGCGCTTTTGATTTCAATTTTTGTAACAGTGATGGGGATCGCGGCATGGCTCATTAAACTGCCAATTGAGCTTATTTTTTCAGGAGATTACGGGGATGGTGCTTCGTATTTTGAGGCTCTTCTTTCACTCATTATTGGCATTGCTGGAGGGTCGTTTGTATACTTATGGTTAAGCATCCGTTCTCATCTTGCCGGACAAATTTTTGGCCATCGCTTTGCTTTCCTGAATAAAAAAGTGAAAAGTAAAAGCAGGAATCTTTGATTGAGACCTGCTTCTTTTTTTAAACTAATGACCGTACATGCCACCGATTCGGTTTTCTATTCGCCTTATTCTTTGATCAAGCCGATTGATTTCTCTTTCCATTCTTCTAAGGCGGCGATCAATATTCCCTCCAAAATAACCTGGATAGCCTAATGATTGCTGGTCTGTTGAGGGGAAACCCTGCATTCCCGGCATTTCTGGCATCCCTGGCATCTCCTGCATTTCTGGCATTCCCTGCATTCCTGGCATTCCCTGCATCCCTGGCATTCCCGGATACCCTGGAAAATATTGCGGTTCTTGTTGTCTATACATTTTAAATCGCTCCTATCAAAAATATCTTTCAATAGCAGTCTATGTGACAGTAGCGGAAGAGTATAGACGCATACCTAGAGTTCGTTCAAATCGAAAATAAATCAGTCGAAAGATAACGTTCTCCAGAGTCAGCAGTCATACATACAACGGCATCATCCGGTGAGTGGCGTTTGGCAACTTCCAGCGCAGCATAGACAGCGGCTCCTGATGATGGCCCTAGGAGGATTCCTTCTTTTTTTGCCAATTGATATACAGCGTCATATGCCTGTTCATCTTCAATCTTGATAATTTCATCATATATTGATGTGTTAAGCGTATCTGGGATAAAGCCTGGGCTCGTACCAACCAACTTATGCTTGCCAGGCTTTCCTCCCGACAAAACAGGAGAACCGGCAGGTTCAACGACATGAACCGTTAAATTTGGATAGTGCTTTTTCAGGATTTCTCCTGTTCCGGTTATCGTTCCGCCGGTGCCTGCAGGTGCAACGAAAGCAACGGGGTCTTTACCTATTGTTTCCATGTCCTTTATGATTTCAAGCGCTGTCGTTTTTCGATGGGCATTCGGATTTGCATCGTTTTCAAATTGCATCGGGATAAAGCTTCCGGGAATTTCGTTTGCCAGCTCTTTCGCTTTTTCAATGGCACCAGGCATTTTTTTGTCGCCTGGTGTTAAGACAACTGTTGCGCCGTATGCTTGTATTAAATTGATCCGTTCCTGAGTCATCGTATCAGGCATAACGATAATCGCCTTGTAGCCTCTAGCCGCGGCATTCATCGCAATGCCAATTCCGGTGTTTCCCGACGTAGGTTCGATAATCGTACCGCCTTTTTTAAGCAGCCCTTGCTGTTCTGCCGTCACAATCATTTCAAAAGCAGCCCGGTCTTTAACGCTTCTGCTTGGGTTAAAATATTCTAATTTAATGTAAACGGATGCCCCATTCGGCGGTTGAATACGGTTTAATTTAACGAGAGGCGTCTCTCCAATTAAATCCGCTATGTTTGTAACGACTTTCATCTCTACAACTCCTTTTCAATTTCTTTGTTAATTATAACAAAACTGATAAAGCGAATCTATTCACTATGAATATACGGATTTAATTTGGCGAGTGATCTCCTACCAATTATTTGATAAAATGAAAGACAAGTTTACTAGGCTTTTGAGAGGATAAGTGTATGTGTTTTTTAAAAACCTTTTGTTAACCGTTGTGCAGATTGGAATTTTATATCTTTTTTACCGTATCGGTGTTTTCATTCAGCATACATTCCATTTGTTTATCCCTGGAAGTATTATTGGAATGCTTCTTTTTTTTATGGTTTTAATGGTATGGAAACCGTTTGATCGTTTCATAGAAAAAGGAGCAGGTTTCTTTTTATCGCATTTGCCTATTTTCTTTATTCCTGCCACTGTAGGGATCATGGAATATTTTGATTTATTTAAAGGAAACGGTATATGGCTTATCGTTATTACAATCTTCAGCACGTTATTGGTTTTGATTGTTTCAGCATTAACAAGCCGTTTCATCATGAGGTTAAAGAGGAGAATGAAGGAATGAATTTTGTGGGTCTTGCATTAACAATCGTTTTATATTTATTGGCAAGAAGGCTATATTTTCGTTTTCCTTATCCGCTTTTTGCCCCAGTCGTTACGTCTTCCGTCGTCTTAGTCAGCATATTAGTGGCCTTTAAAATCCCGTATGGGCACTATATCAAAGACGTAAAAGTGATTACTGAATTACTGGGCGCTGCAATCGTCGCTCTAGGCTATCCCCTCTATAAGCAATGGCATGTGATTAAACGTTATTTCGTTCCAATTATTTCAGGGGTAATCGTTGGAACTTGGTTCGGCATAGAGAGCGGACGGCTTCTAGCCAAAGCATTTAAAATTGAAGATTTGTTAATGCTTTCTCTGTTGCCTAAGTCCGTTACAACGCCGGTTGCCATGGAAATTTCGAGCATGATTGGCGGGATTCCTTCGCTTGCGGCCGTATTCGTCATGTTTGCCGGTATAAGCTGCGTCATCATTGGGCCGTTATTGATAAAGTTATTCCGCATTCATAACCCGTTGGAAATTGGCATTGGCTACGGAAGTGCGGCACATGCTATTGGCACTTCGAAAGCGTTGGAATTTGGAGAGGAAGCTGCCGCAATCAGCTCGGTTACGATGACACTGTGTGCATTGATTGCTTCATTCTTGGCTCCGGCTATCATAGCTACTTTCGGTTAAAGAACGACATGAAAAAAGGGGCATCCCTCAATGGCTCAATTATTGAAATTACAAGATTACATTTCTCGTTATGAACAGGACCTTAATAAATATTTGAATCAATTTATACGTGTAAAGCAACGTCGGTGGGATGAATACAAAGAAAAATTAGCACACAACGATTTGCATGGTGAACAATTAAAAAAAGTGAGGCAGGCGTTTCTTGATGAATTGTACTTGCACCAACTTCAGTGGGCAAGTTCAACGATTGCTGAAAAATCACAATTGGCCGCCCGCTACGAACATGACAATGTACTAAAATTATTGCTTCAAACGTTGCCTGATACGTATTTGGTTTTTTATGATCCGGTTTTCAAAATTGAAAATGCATCGGTTGAAATGGAAGCGATTATTGTAACACCTACAATCGTTTATTGTCTCGCTATTTTAAAAGGAAAAGAAGACGACATTTATTTGGCTAATAAAGAACGTTTTTGGAAAGTGATTCGAGGGGAGCAGGAATTAAAAGTTGTGAGTCCCTTTCTTTCATTAAAACGTTCTGAAAATGTAACACGAAAATTAACCGAAAATGCCAATGCATTGCCTATTAAAAAAATAATCTTAGCTCCAGGCTGCTATGTTGATCATTTCCAGGAATTCCTAACCGTTGAGTGCTATGACAAGCGTTCTATTAAAGAATGGCAAAAGAAAGCAGCGGGGGACCCTTCCCCAATAAAGTTCAAACAATTAAAAATCGCACGCACGTTGCTCGGGAATAGTATGACAGAAAGTTACTTTAGGGATGAAGAAGATCGATATTTTGATCGTTTGAATCGACAATTTCCCGGGGAATAAAACAGAAGCTGCCATTATTCCGGTACAAACGTTATTTTTCTTTGTGTTGATTTATTAAAGGGATTGCTGTCATTTTTTATCGGTTTTTCACAATGATATACAGGAAACGCTGCTGTCCAAGATTCCAAAAATGGAAAGGGGGAAAAAGCGATTGTTTGCTCGTCTTTCCATTTGCACTCAATTGTTATGTTTGCACCTGAGGCAGAAATGCCGTTTATTCCATTTTTAAACCAAGGATGCTCGTTGACTTTTTTTGCGCCCGGTTCATTTAGGCAAACATAAAGGGAACAGTTGTCCCACATTTTTAAATGTTCGAGTGCCAGTTCAACATCTTCATTTCGGTATCGATTCATTAAATGCTGTTGCCTTTCTTTTTCTTTCGTTAAAAACTGTGAAATTTCCCGTTCATTCGCCGCTTTAAAAAAGGCAGTATAGTGGAGGGAGGTTAAAAGGGCAACATATTCGTCGATTTTTTCCATTTCGTCAATGCCTTTTTTATAGAGCTTCAATTTTGCAGCCATTGGATAGTTTGTGAAATCATATAGACCTTCATGAAGGTGGCTATCGCTCTCGATCCAGCTGTAATCATGAAGGGCAGCAACCATCACTGTTTTAAAATCCGCATGTTTAAATGGTGGATTTCCGGTATGGAAAGCCATTTCGCCAGCCAGCTTGGCGTGATCGTGCTGCTTAATTAATTCATAATGTGTTTCGTACTCTTTAACAATCAAAACAAACGCCTCCTTGATGAATAATGAAAAACATAACTGCTCTCATTTCTTTCTTCCCATTATCTTATAGAATGAAGCGGAACGCCAATTGGGCTGCCTGATGAAACACCTTTTCCTTTGTATCGTTTCGTGTTAGAATGATGTGTCGAAAGAGATTAGGAAGTGATAACATGAGACTGCGCCATAAACCATGGGCAAAAGAAAAGCTTACTAGCTACCCACATTTTGTCATTGGAGAACCAGAAAAATATAAAGGGGCCTGGCACTCACTTTTTGGAAATCATCACCCGATTCATATTGAAATCGGTACGGGAAAGGGCCGTTTTATTACTGAAATGGCGAAGAAAAATCCCCACATCAATTATATTGGGATGGAGAAGCAAGACCGCGTCATCGTTTCAGCACTTGACCGCGTGCTCAATGAAGAGAAGCTTACGAATATAAGATTGATTAATGAAAATGCCGATCACTTGCTTTCATTCTTCTCGAAAGGCGAGGTAGCAAGGATTTATTTAAACTTTTCCGACCCTTGGCCAAAATCGCGACATGAAAAAAGGCGCTTAACGTACCATTCTTTTCTTGAACGTTATAAAGAAATCGTAACGAAGAATGGAGAGATTCATTTTAAAACAGATAATCGGCAGTTGTTTGAGTATTCGCTTGAAAGTTTTTCACGCTTTGGAATGCTTCTAAAAAACATTAGTTTGGATTTGCATAAAGACGCATTGGAGGATCATGTGATGACCGAATATGAAGAAAAATTTTCTGGCAAAGGAAATCGCATTTACCGTTGTGAGGCTGTCTTCAATTAATATGTAAAGTTCACATATTTACCAAAAGCTTTTTCAAACCCATTATTTATTTTATGGTATGATAGTTTTATAATCTATACATTGATAAAAATTTTCGTTTACAAGGAGAAGGAGGCATTTGTTTTGAAGAAAAAGTTTGTAGCCATTATTACTATGATTCTACTAATCGCAAGCATGTCTGGCATTGCTTCAGCCGCAGAAGCGCCTCAAGATATGGAAAAAGCAATCCAAGATGCGAAACAAGAAGAACATTCCAACTATAAAAAAGGTTCTTTGACACTCTCTGATTTCCAAGAAATCTCGGTGAATGATCCTGAGTTGGAAACAGGCACTGTTCAAATGGCTTTGGCGGAGTATTCTGTAATCCGCGACAAAATTTTTCCTATTGTGCACAAGGAAGTTGTCTACTATGATTCGGAAAATGGAAAGGTGCTCCAGGAAGCACAGTTGGCTGGTGTTGATGAAGCAGTCAAGTATAAAGAATCACATAAAGGCGAAACAGGGATTAAGCTTCAAATGGGCTTAATCATTGCGCTTTTGATTGTTGTCCCTCTTGTTTATTTTTTAATCATTGTACTTGTTTGGGAGCCGCGCCAATATTTAACAACGAAATTTAAAATTGCTAATAAACTCTACTATGGCCAACAACAAACCTACCAATAATTAAGAAGTCAGAGGTCAGTGGCCGGGTTGGTTTGAATTTGCGAAGGGGCAAATTTAGACTTTCTAATAGAAAAGTCCGCTTATACCGATTGTATAAGTGGACTTTTTTGATTAATTGTGATTCTTAAATTCTAGTATGGCTCCGGTTTTTGTATCAACGGCAAAATCGTAATAGGTTACATTGTTTTCTTCATTGGAAGTTAGCCCTCCGCGGTAAACCGTATATTCAAGTTTGTCGTTTTGCAGTTTTTCGGGAATCATTTGGATCCACGAGCCTTCAATAGCCAGCTTTCCCTTTAATTCATCCTTCACCTTTTTTAAAGCTTTTTCAGGGGTAATGCCCTTATCTTCAAGTTGCTTTGAAATGGTTAGCCCCGCGATTAAACCGAGTGCGGTTCCTGCCAGGAAAGAGTAGACTTTCATGTAAATCTCCTTTCAAACGATTTTCTTCATTATACTAGATGGACGTCAGATGAAACAACATACGAGATGGACATTGACTGAAACTAATACGCTCACTCTGGAAGTTGTTTCTAAGTTTCGTTAAGATAAATTGTAAGAGATTGTTCAAAAAGATACTGATGGGAGGATGCGAAATGAATAAAGAAACGAAGGAACTTTTCAAAACATTAACAGAGCTAAGAGGAGCGCCGGGTTTCGAACAACATGTCCGAAATTTTATGGAAAAGGAACTTGAGAAATATGCAGACGCTATTATCCGAGACAATTTAGGCAGCTTGTTTGGTGTGAAAAACGTGTCAGGCAATGGGCCGCGTGTTATGGTTGCGGGACATATGGATGAAGTTGGATTTATGGTGACAGATATTACAGAAGAAGGCATGGTGCGTTTTCAGACGCTCGGCGGCTGGTGGAGTCAAGTATTGCTCGCTCAGCGCGTTGAAATCGAAACGAAAAACGGCGCTGTTCCAGGCGTAATCGCTTCGATTCCTCCGCATTTATTAAAAGAGGAACAAAGAAAAAAACCGATGGACATTAAAAACATGCTGATCGATGTTGGGGCAGATGATAAAACGGACGCCGAAAGGCTTGGCATTCGCCCTGGCCAGCCGATTACACCGGTTTGTCCATTCACACCGATGGCAAACGAAAAGAAAATTCTCGCAAAGGCGTGGGATAACCGTTATGGCTGCGGGCTTGCAATCGAACTTTTAAAGGAATTAAAAGATGAGAAATTGCCTAACCAACTATTTTCGGGAGCGACTGTTCAAGAAGAAGTCGGGCTTCGCGGAGCCCAGACGGCTGCGGATCTTATTAACCCGGATATTTTTTATGCACTTGATGCGAGCCCGGCCAATGATATGTCAGGGGATAAACAAGCATTTGGTAAACTTGGCAAAGGGACACTGCTTCGCATCTATGATGGTTCAATGGTTACCCATAGAGGAATGAGGGAATTTATTTTAGATACGGCAGAGTCGAAAAAAATTCCTTATCAGTTTTTTGTGTCAGCAGGCGGAACGGATGCAGGGCGGGTACACCTGTCAGGAGCCGGCGTACCATCGGCTGTTGTCGGTATTTGTTCACGTTATATCCATACATCTGCCTCAATTATCCATATAGATGATTATGCCGCTGCAAAAGAGCTTTTAATCGCCCTCGTCAAATCAACAGATGAATCTACAGTGAATTCAATTCGGGTCAACAGCTAAAGATGAACGTTGCTGTCGGTTCAAAAAATCGGGCAAAATTGTTGGCGGTTGAAAGAATAGCATCAGATATGGGCATGAACGTATTCGTCCATCCAGTCCCTTCAGGCGTTTCTCCCCAGCCGCTTTCAGATAACGAAACGAAGGAAGGCGCGCTCAACCGTGCCAGGGGAGCATTGCAACACCCGAAATGCAGCATCGGGATTGGTCTTGAGGGTGGTGTAGACAAGTTGGAAAATCAATGGTTCGTCTGCAATTGGGGAGCTCTTGTCGATGCAGGCGGAATTGAAATCGTGAGCAGTGGTGCACGCTTTTTGCTCCCGAAAGCCGTTTGCTGCGAGCTTGTAAAGGGGAAAGAGCTCAGCACTGTCATGGATGAATTTGCCGGCAAGAAAAATATAGGGCAAAGTGAGGGTGCTGTCGGAATTTTTACGAACGGCCTTGTCACTCGAAGCGAGATGTACGAACATCTCGTTAAAATTCTTTTTGGACAATATTTATTTTATAAAAAACGCTTCTGACTTTGAGGTCAGAAGCGTTTTGGCGTTTTACTCCGTTTCAAAAATATAGGATAAAGCTTTAACGGCTTGATCCGCTGTTTCACAGACTACGCTTGCTTTATTCGCAATTTCTTTTAATGGATGGATGAGCGACTCAGGACGAATTAAAATAAGCGGCTTGTTTTTGGAGATTGCAGCTGAAGCGTCCATTGCCGTATTCCATTGTTTATATTTTTCACCGAAACATGCAATGACAACGTCAGCTTTAGAGAGCAGCACCTCTGTTCTTAAATTATTCAAATCGGACGCGGCATCGTCCACTAACATTTTGTTTGGCTGCGGCCCAAGAATTTCTTCCCCGATGTGATCCGAACGATCGTGGTTTTCCATCGGCCCGACGAATGTGATCGGCAAGCCCAGTTTACTTGCTTTTTCTCTAATTTCATCTCTCCAATTATCATGAATTTGGCCTGCTAGATAAACAACTAATTCCATTTTATTTCTCTCCTTACTGTTCTTCTTAAAAATAAGTATAAGAATCTTCAACGAAAAAAACAATGATTATCTTGCCAATTACTAGATGTTTAAACAATGATATTTACATGTGTCTTTACACTAAGTATAATGATGATGTTGGCAAATAGGTGGCCGAAACTGATGATAAAAAATGAGGTGAAGATATGGAGAAGAAAGAAGTCCGGTGGGCTTGGGCAATTTTTATTATGATGTTGCTTGCCTATATTGTTCCGTACGGTTTATTGAGCGGTGTTGACGCGTGGTATGGAAGCTTTTTGTTTTGGACCCTTTTTGCTTTTATCGTGATTATTTTTAACATTTTCATGACGACGGATTGGAGTGATTAAGTTGACGGCAGCAATGGTTTGGTGGGGAGTTGCAATTTATGTCATCGTTTCACTTGTATTAGCTTATTACTCCAGAACCGGCAAGGCAGTTGACATGACAGATTATTTTCTTGGCAACCGGAAAATGGGAGGCTTTGTTTCAGCGTTAAGTTACAGTGCGACAACGTATAGTGCGTTTATGCTCGTAGGCCTTGCTGGATTAACTTATGCTGGCGGGGTTGGTGCGCTCGGTTTCGAATTGATTTATTTAGCTGGAGTAAGTTTAATTGTTTTTTTTGGCCCGCGCTTTTGGTTGGCAGGTAAAAAATATGGGTATGTTACCCCAACTGAAATGTTAGGGGATCGCTATAATAGTAAGGCGGTCGCTGTTGTTACTTCCCTTGCAAGTTGTATTTTTCTTATCCCTTATTCTGCTGTACAACTTACAGGTGTCGGCTATTTGCTTTCAAGTATGTCAGATAATGTCATTTCGTTTACGACAGGTGTAACGATTGCGGCCATTTTAGCGATTGTGTTTACGATGATTGCGGGAATTCGCTCGGTTATGTGGACAGATGCTCTTCAGGCGATTGTGATGATTGTGACTGCAACATTAGTAGTCCTTATCGTTATTAGTACATTGGGTGGGTTTGGAACATTTTTCAATACATTGGCTACTGACCATCCAGGTTCATTAGCAGTGCCTGGTAAAGGATTCTTTAGCTTTCCTACATTTTTAAGTTTAACATTGCCATGGATTTTTTTCTGTATTTCAAATCCACAAGTGAGCCAGCGGTTGTACATGCCAGCCTCTTTCTCAAGCATGCGAAGGATGCTCTTAGGGTTTCTCGTTTTTGGATTCATTTATACATTAGTTTCAATCATTTGGGGTTACGCAGCACTAATCAAGTTTCCTAACCTGGAAAATGCTGACCTTGCAACACCAACGCTATTGTCGTCTGATGTTGTTCCGCCTGTGTTAGCGCTGGTTGTCATGCTTGGGATAATGGCGGCAGCCATCTCGACAATTGATTCGATTATTTTAACGCTATCTTCATTGATTTCAAGGGATGTATACCGAAATGCAGCGAAACATGCAACAGACAAGCGCCAATTATTGGTTGGGAAAATCGTCATTCCAATCATCACAATACTGGCTTACCTATTTGCCCAGTTGCAGCTGGATCTAATTGCAGTTCTTTCCGTTTCTGCATCAGCAGGATTACTCGTCATCGTACCTGCCTATGTTGGCGTGTTTTTTTGGAAAAGAGGAACGGCTGCAGGCGTGCTTACAAGTGTTGTATTGAGCGGCTTATTAGTTGCCTTTCTCGAGTTAACGAAAATCAAGCCGTTTGGCTACGGTTCAGGCGTTTGGGGATTTCTTCTCTCAATTGTTCTATTTATCGCTGTTAGTGCTGTTACCTCAGCACCCACTGAAAAGGCGAATCACTTTATTCATGATCTAAATTCAGAACTTCGCAATAAAAAAAGGAAAACTGCACTTTCGAATCATGGGAAAATCGTTTAATGATGAAATTTTTCAGACATTGATACGCTCTTCAGCGATCATTGTCTGTTTTTATATTTTGCTTTATTGAAATCTTTCTTAATGCATTTTTAATGTGGGATAAGTGGAATTGTTGGGATAATGGTAGTAAAATAAAAAATAATGAACGTCAGCCTCCATTAAAAAAATGGAGGCTTTTCTATCCCGGTAGAACCGAACTTTCATGTTGGGAGGTGGAAACCATTGAAGCCAATTGAAATGAAACGAAAAATTGAAAAGCGCCTTTCTCGTTCCGAATGGCGGTTTAGCTATAATAAAAATGACGAAACGATGCGAATTGAAGATATTCATACGAAAAAAGGAATGACCCTTTCTTTAAATGGTTTACTTACGAAGTGGGAAGAAAATAAAGATACATATTTTGATGAGTTGATTGAACATATTGAAGAAGCGATGAAAGCAATGAATGAAGAGCAGCGGCTTTCAGGAAAAGAAAAAGCCATTTTTCCTGTTATCCGTTCAACTTCTTTCCCAACTGAATCAAATGCAGGGAAAAAGCTAATCCATGATAAGCATACAGCTGAAACGGCGATATTCTATGCGCTTGATCTTGGAAAATCTTATCGATTAATTGACGAAGGGCTGCTTAAAGAAGAAGGTTGGGAAGAATCAATGATTAAGGAGGCAGCGCGATTTAATTTGCGTTCGCTTGACGTAAAATTGAGAGAGGATACAGTTGCGGGAAATACGTTTTATTTTTTAAACACGAATGATGGATACGATGCTAGCAGAATTTTAAATCAGCCATTGCTGGAATCAATGGCGGAAAAAGCTGAAGGAACATTGGCAATCGCTGTACCCCATCAAGATGTTTTAATCTTTGCCGATATACATAACGACACAGGCTACGATGTGCTTGGACAAATGACAATGTCCTTTTTTGCGAGTGGAAGAGTGCCAATAACAGCTTTGCCATTTTTGTACAATGGCGGGGAACTTGAACCTATCTTTATTTTAGCTAAAAACCGACCCCAAAAAGATAAATAACAGATGAATTACCTTTAAGGACAGAGAGAAAAAGGAGGTGAAGGCCCATGGAAAAATGGTGGAAAAAACTATGGAAACTCATGTTTGGCGATGAGGAGGAGGAAGACGGACCTGAAAGACAGAGCATCCGGCCCAGAAGATTTCCAATCTCAGAACACGAAAATAATGCAAAAGTGATTCACGAATATCCAAAAGGCAACTTTCGTTTTCCTCTCATACCAGATAAAGAAAAGGCGCAAACTGACGAGAAAAGTTTCCATACCCATCGAAAAATGCCTTCACAACAAGAAAAAGAAAAATTCGGAGGGAAGGATTTCAAAGTTTCAAATGTCCCTTCGCCTATTTTTGGTTTCGGAGAGCGTTACACATTCGAGCCATTCCCAACTAAGGAAAAACAGGCAAACGAAGAAATGGGCGAACCAACGATTCATGAAGTGAATGATGAGGAAGCTGAGGACGAAAGTCTTCAGCCTATCATTCAGGAAGCAGAACCTGTTGATGAAGAGAAGGGCGGACGTAACAATGTCCAATTGAATGCTGAAAAAGAGTCTAATGAAATCAACGAAGAATTAAAAACTGAAGAAAATAGAGCACATGGCCCAGAGGAAAAAGAATTGCAAAACGCAACTCCTTTAAGAAATAGCCAGGCGAAAAATGAGTTGCCTAAAGCAAATGCTTCCAGAATTGGCCAAAGTGTACCTGTTCAAAATCAACCGGCACCTGTTCCGTATAATGTGATGATGTTCAAGGCTGATCGCAGCCGCATTTACTATTTTCCGAAATTGCAATTGCTGGATTCACCTGTCCGGAAGAAAGAGGATAGTTTACCATGGTTGGAAGAACAGAAAAAGCTGCTAAATGAAACGTTTAAAAATTTCAATGTGAATGCAGTTGTCGTCAATGCGGTTAAAGGGCCGTCTGTCACAAGGTTTGAAGTTCAACCGAGTCCGGGTGTAAAAGTGAGCAAGATTACAAATTTATCGGATGATATTAAGCTTAGTTTGTCGGCAAAAGAAATACGGATTGAAGCACCGATACCTGGAAGAAACGCAATCGGCATTGAAGTCCCCAACCGCTCAAGCCAGCCTGTAGGATTAAGGGATATTCTTGAGAGCCAAGCTTTTCAAAAACATTCTTCTCCGCTTGCTGCCGCACTCGGTGTCGATATTTCGGGAGCGCCGGTTGTTACTGATTTAAGAAAAATGCCGCACGGATTAATTGCCGGTGCGACGGGTTCAGGAAAAAGCGTGTGCATTAACGCGATCTTGGCGAGCCTTTTATACAAAGCCAATCCGGATGATGTCAAGCTCTTGCTGATTGATCCGAAAGTCGTTGAACTTGCGCCATATAACGAACTTCCCCATCTCGTTACCCCTGTGGTGACAGATGTGAAAGACGCAACGCTTGCGCTTAAATGGGCAGTGGAAGAAATGGAGCTGCGGTATAAAAAGTTTGCCAAGTTAAAAGTGAGAGATATCGATCGCTATAATGAAAGCATTAAAAAGAATAAAAACAACGATGAAAAAATGCCTTACATCGTCATTATTATTGATGAGCTTGCCGATCTGATGATGGTATCCCCACAAGAAGTGGAAGACGCCATCTGCCGCATCGCCCAAAAGGCAAGAGCGTGCGGCATCCACCTTTTAGTAGCGACACAGCGCCCGTCTGTTGATGTGATCACAGGATTAATTAAGGCAAATATCCCGACAAGGATTGCATTTTCAGTTTCATCCCAAGTCGATTCGAGAACAATCCTTGATGCCAGTGGAGCTGAAAAGCTTCTCGGAAAAGGGGATATGCTTTTCATGGAAAATGGCTCCCCTAAACCAATCAGATTGCAAGGCAACTTTGTTTCTGACGAAGAGATAGATCGGATTACAGAATTTATAAAAAAACAGCGAAAACCAAATTATATGATTGAGATGGATGAATTAACATCCCACTCCAGTGATGAGCATGAAGATGAACTGTTTGAAGAGGCATGCGAGTTTATTTTCGAACAAGGCGCGGCTTCATCTTCAAGCCTTCAACGACGGTTCCGGATTGGCTATAATCGTGCCGCAAGATTAATTGACTTGATGGAAGAAAGCGGCCTTGTATCAAAAGCAAATGGAAGCAAACCTAGAAAACTGTTAATGACAAAGCAAGAGTTTCTCGAAAGAATGAGCAAGCAAGCATAGACTGGTGTGGCAGTTACCTAAATAAACCTTGTTTTCTAACGGTTCGTTTACTATGATTAAGAAGAATTGCAATCGGAAATCGTATATAAGGAGAACAGTTGGAGAATGAAAGAAATCGAACTAAAGCTTAAAGGAAAAATTAAGCGCCTAACGAATAAAACGTTCAAATTTGATAGCAGGGTTGGAGAGGGTTGGTTTTCAGCTGTTTATTTTTTGAAAACGAGTGAAATCGCGAGGCTTCATCGTCCCAATGCAAACGTAACGATGCAATTTTTTCAAAAAACGGATGATGCTGTGTTATGTGGTACAGATGAAGCGATTGCACTCGTCCAAACGTTCGCAAAAAATACTGATGAACTCGAAGTGATGTCATTAAAAGATGGGGATAAAATTTCTGCTTTTGAAACGGTCATGACAATTTCCGGGCCTTATCAAAATTTTGGCTTTCTTGAGGGAATGATTGATGGCATTCTTGCAAGAAGAACATCAGTAGCTACCAATGTTTATAAAGTATCAAAAGCAGCCTCTTATTCCGGCATTCAAAAGCCGATTATTTTTATGGGAGACAGAGACGACCATTTCACCCAGCAAGCAGGCGATGGCTACGCGGCATATATTGGAGGCTCCACCGCCCAAGCGACCCACGCCATGAACGAGTGGTGGGGGAAAGAAGGAATGGGGACGATGCCGCATGCATTGATTCAGCTTTTTCAAGGGGACGTTGTGGAAGCGACGAAGGCCTATTACAAGACTTTCCCTGAAGACGAATTAATGGCACTCGTTGATTATAATAATGATGTCATCACTGATTCCCTTCGGGTGGCACGTGAATTTAAAGAGAAATTAAAAGCTGTACGTGTAGATACATCCAGAACAATGGTTGATCAATTTTTTTGCCGAAACCAGGAAATGCTTGGCAGCTTTGATCCAAGAGGCGTCAGTCCTGAACTTATTTTTGCGCTCCGCAAAGCATTGGATGCGGAAGGTTTTAATCATGTAAAAATTGTTGCAAGCGGCGGGTTTAATGAAGAGAGAATATTGGAATTTGAAAAGAAAAATGTCCCGGTCGATATGTACGGCGTCGGGAGCAGTCTGCTTAAAATCAACATCGGCTTTACAGGAGATAATGTATTGTTAAACGGTGAACCGCAAGCGAAAGCGGGAAGGAAATACCGCCCAAACCCAAGATTGGAAAAGGTGGACTTATAATGCGCTTGTTGGATTGAATTCGGGTAGCCTCTTATACATATTTGTATGGTCGGCCGATCGTTTATTTGCTATAATTGTCCTCATTGAAGAAAGCCGTATGGTCTATGAAGTCAGGTGCCGGAGGCGGGGCTGGATGAAATCGGCGACCGATTTCTATCATGAAAAGCCAGATGCCAAAAACCGTAATAGAACGTATATTAGCAATTTTTGGGTCGATTCCATATACTAAACATAGAATGATGCAGCAAGAGAAATTGTTACAAGATTGATTGTGGAGGTTCATTATGACGACATTCCATTTCGTTGGAATAAAAGGTACCGGGATGAGCGCACTCGCTCAAATTTTAAATGATATGAATGAAAATGTTCAAGGCTCAGATATCGGCAAATATTTTTTTACACAGGAAGCCCTAGAGAAAAAAAATATTCCAATCCTTCCATTTGATAAAGACAATATAAAAACGGGACAAATTGTAATTGCTGGCAACGCATTTGGGGAAGATCACGTTGAAATTGTCGAAGCCAAGAAACGCAATCTTCCAGTGTACCGTTATCATGAATTTATTGGGGAATTTATACGTAAATTTACAAGCATTGCTGTCACCGGAAGCCATGGAAAAACATCAACAACAGGACTGCTTACGCACGTTCTTGGCCATGCAAAATCAACATCCTATTTGATTGGCGATGGAACGGGAGCAGGCAGGGAAAACAGTGAATATTTTGTCTTTGAAGCTTGTGAATATCGCCGGCATTTTTTAGCTTATCATCCCGATTATGCGATTATGACGAATATTGATTTCGACCATCCAGACTATTTCGAGGACATCGATGACGTTTTTGATGCATTCCAAGAGATGGCTAAACAAGTGGGAAAAGCGATCATTGCTTTCGGAGATGATCCTTATTTGCAAAAAATCCAGGCGAATGTTCCTGTTGTCTTTTACGGATTTAATGAGGAAAATGATTTCCAAGCGAGTAATATTACGACCACTGTTCAAGGAACCAGCTTTGATGTGTTTGTCCGTAATACGTTTTACGGTTCTTTTCAAATTCCAATGCATGGAAATCATAATGTCTCCAATGCTCTTGCTGTTATTGCACTTTGCCACTATGAGGGAATTGAAATTGAAAAGATTCAAGAACAGCTTAAAGCATTCAAAGGAGTAAAACGGCGTTTTAATGAAAGAGTGTTCCATAATCAAATCCTCATTGATGACTACGCCCATCATCCAGCAGAAATAACGGCAACAATCGACGCCGCAAAGAAAAAGTATCCTGATAAGGAAATTGTCGCTATTTTTCAGCCGCATACTTTTTCAAGAACGAAAACATTCCTGAACGAATTTGCCGAAAGTTTGTCACATGCAGATGCTGTTTACTTATGTGATATTTTTGGCTCAGCAAGGGAGCATGAAGGCAGTCTGTCCATTGAAGATTTAAAAAACAAAATTCCACATTCACATTTAGTCCATGAAGAGTCAATCGGTGATTTAAAAAAACATGATAGCGGCGTCCTCATTTTTATGGGTGCAGGCGACATTCAAAAATATCAGAAAGCATACGAAAAGCTATAAGCTAAAAAAAACGCTGACGCTCTTTCCTAAAGGTGAGAGGTGGGATGGGTTTAAATTGATGAATGGCCAATTTGCTTTCTTATTTTTTAAAAGGAACTCGACATTCTTTCAAAATGTCGAGTTTTTAACTTCTCCAGCCTCTAATTTCTCGTAAGGTGTGGGAAACATTTGCTATCGAATAGTTTTCATTATACTTGCTAAAAATACTATTGAAAAATAAAAAAGAGAAGGATTATAAGTGCATTTATCGAATAGAGTTATTATGTACAGGTTTTACAAAAGAATTTTTTGGGTAAGAGAAACGGTAAGGAGGTGTACTAAATTTGATTTGGATTCTCTATATAAGCGCGCTAATTGTTGCGGTTGCCTTTGCAGTATTAGTTATATTTATCGTGCAAACATTGAAATCATTAAGAATAACCCTCGATAATGTCGCCACGACGGTGGACAGTTTAGAAAAACAGCTAAATGGCATTACTGTGGAAACTACTGAGCTTTTACATAAAACAAATAAGCTTGCAGAAGATATTCAAGAAAAGTCGTTAGCTTTAAATTCTGTTGTTGATCGAGTAAAAGATGTAGGAAATTCACTCGGGACGCTCAACCAGTCGTTTCGAAACATCTCTAACCAAGTTGTAGCAGGGAGCGAAAGATATTCGGAACAAGTCGAAAAGGCTGTTGAATGGACCGGGGCTCTCATGAGGATTTGGCAACAATGGAAAGTGAAAAAGAAAGCAACTGATCAATATATAGGGGTTGAAGAAAAATAATTTATTTAAAGGAGGCTTTATTTCATGAGTGATAACAATTTAAAAAGCAAAGACTTTTTAACGGGTGTAATTGTAGGAAGCATCGTTGGAGCGGTATCCGCTTTATTGCTGGCACCAAAGTCAGGGAAAGAGATGCGCAGTGATTTAAATGAACAAGCAAGCGTAATGAAAGAACGTTCGTTGCAGCTTAAGGATACGGCGGTTGAAAAAGGGACTGAATGGATCTCTGTTGCCAAAGAAAAGTCTTCAGATATCGCCAAAACTGTTTCTGATCAATCGTCACAAGTGGCCAGTAAAGTAAAAGATATTACAGGCCAAATTAAGTCGAATATGGACAGCGGAAGCAGCCCGCTTACAAGTGAAAACCCATTTCTCGAAGATTCAAATGAATCGATTGTTTCCACAAATACAACAGCCACCCCAACAGATGATGTAAGTAAAATGGATGAATGATGAGTTAGAACCGTTGCATTCGTGCTAACGGTTCTTTTTGATCCATGCAATCTACATTATTTCCTAAAGATGTAAATTCGCTCGTTTAATAGGTATTTGCTTTAGTGCTTAAAAGCGTTTAATTATTAAAGAAAAAGTTCGTGACTTTCTGAATGGTATCGTTTATAATTAATCCTAATAGTTCGAGGACAGAAAATAAAAGAGGAGTGGGAAGAATGGGAAACGTTGAACTTGAACAGCTGCGGGAACAGCTTGATGATGTAAACCTTAAGCTTTTGGAACTTATTAATAAGCGGGCGGAATTGGTTCAAGAAATAGGCAATGTTAAAAAGGTGCAAGGAGTGAATCGTTTCGATCCTGTGAGGGAAAGGGATATGCTTGATTTAATTGCAGAAAAAAACGAAGGCCCTTTTGAAACATCGACGTTACAGCATATTTTCAAAGAAATTTTTAAAGCTAGCCTAGAACTTCAAGAAGATGACCACCGGAAAGCATTGCTTGTATCGCGTAAAAAACAATCTGAAAATACGATTGTTACGATCAAGGGAGAAACTGTAGGAGACGGCATTCAGCGCGTTATTGCTGGCCCTTGTTCTGTCGAAAGTTACGATCAGGTCAATGAAGTCGCCAAAGCGATCAAAAAGCAAGGGCTTAAATTTTTGCGCGGCGGTGCTTATAAGCCTAGAACATCCCCATACGATTTCCAAGGTCTAGGGGAAGAAGGCTTGAAAATCTTAAAACAAATCGGTGACGAGTTAGATTTAGCGGTTATCAGCGAAATCGTTACACCAAACGATATTGAAAAAGCGCTCGATTACATTGATGTGATTCAAATTGGCGCCCGGAATATGCAAAACTTTGAACTGCTAAAAGCAGCCGGTTCTGTGAACAAACCAGTTTTATTAAAAAGAGGCCTCTCAGCAACAATTGAAGAGTTCATCAATGCAGCAGAATACATTATTTCTAACGGAAACGGCCAAATCATGCTTTGCGAGAGAGGTATAAGAACGTACGAGAAAGCAACGAGAAATACACTCGATATCTCAGCCGTTCCAATCTTAAAGAAAGAAACACATTTACCTGTTGCTGTTGACGTCACACATTCCACTGGCCGCCGTGATCTTCTTCTCCCAACTGCGAAAGCGGCGCTTGCCATTGGTGCTGATATTGTGATGGCGGAAGTCCACCCTGATCCTGCAGTGGCATTGTCTGATTCGGCACAACAAATGGATATTGAACAATTTGAACATTTCATGGACGAGTTAAGGGCCTCTGGATTGTACAAAGATGTGACAAAGTCTTCTGCCGTATAAGGCTGAAGGCTTTTCTTTTTGAAAAAGAGTTCCCCATTCGTTAAAATAAAGATTGCGATTACATTTGATGTAGCAAGTAAGGTAGCGTATGATAAGAGCAGAAGTCAGAATTCAGAGGCCCGGAATTATTTTGGACAAGAGTCAGAATTCAAAGGCCAGACTGGAGTAAGACAGATTACATTTACGAATGTAAAGCCTGAAATGGAAGTTTGAAGCGACTTTAAGGAGGTTAGCACGCGTGAGTGCGACGATCTATGATGTGGCAAGGGAAGCAAATGTCTCAATGGCAACAGTTTCCCGTGTTGTTAACGGAAATCCTAATGTGAAACCATCTACAAGACAAAAAGTACTGGAAGCAATTGAACGGCTCGGTTACCGTCCAAATGCAGTTGCTAGAGGATTGGCGAGCAAAAAGACAACAACTGTTGGTGTCATTATACCGGACATCTCAAGCATACTTTTTGCTGAATTGGCACGCGGGATTGAAGATATTGCTACAATGTATGAATATAACATTATTTTGAGCAACTCGGACCAAAATAAAAATAAAGAAGTCCGTTTAATTAATACGTTGTTAGGCAAGCAAGTAGACGGAATCGTTTTTATGGGTGGAAAGTTGGAAGACGAAGTAATCGCTGAATTTAAAAATTCTCCCGTTCCCGTTGTTTTGGCAGCAACTGTTGATGAAAACAGGGGGACGCCGTCTGTAAATATTGATTATGAAACAGCAAGTTTTGATGCGGTAAATGCATTCATTGAGAAGGGCCATAAAAATATTGCGGCTGTCATCGGGCCTATGGAAGATCCGATTAATGGGCAGCTAAAATTTTCCGGCTACCGCAAAGCAATGGAAAAGGCGGGAATACAAATTAAAGATGGCTTTGTTTCAGTAGGAGATCTCTCATATGATTCTGGATTGCAAGCGGTCGAATCATTCCTTCAATTGCCCGAACCGCCAACAGCCATTTTCGTTGGAACGGATGAAATGGCGCTTGGTGTCATTCACGGCATCCAAGATGCAAAATTATCCGTTCCTCATGATATCGAAGTTATTGGGTTTGACAATACGAGATTAGCAACGATGGTAAGGCCGACTTTGTCGACTGTCGTAATGCCGATGTATGATATCGGTGCGGTTGCTATGCGTCTTTTGACGAAGCTCATGGAAAAAGAAGAAGTAGACGAGAAAACGATCTTGCTTCCTCATCGGATTGAATTTAGAGGCTCAACAAAATAAAGAAAACGATGGACTAGCTGTTTTTGTGCTAGTCCACTTTCTTTATATGCGTGTTCAAAAAGGAGGACAACGAGATTCGTAGCCTATTAAGGAAGTTCGACAAAAAGCATCACGTCCTGTGATAACGTCGAACTGACTTACCTCCTGTAAGCCTCCAGACTTTTTGAACATCCTCTTTATTTGATAATTGATAAGGCTTTATGTAACATGAGCAAATTTTTCTCAGTTATTTCAGCTTTTCTTGGTATGGCTGGATAAATGCCACCGGCATCCTCCCATGTTTTAGGTAAGGTAACTGGCGACTTTGCCTGCCATTTTGCAATCCAATTTTCAGGAAGAGAGCCTGTTCTGTCGTCATCGTTCATCGCAAGCCAAATTTTACCCCATGCTCTTGGTACGGCGCGCCAGATGTCATAACCCCCGCCGCCGACGGCAATCCATTTTCCGTCGCAATGTTCATGCGCCATTTCATGGGCAAGTTTTGGGATGGTGTCGAAGCTTTTCATTGTTAGGGATAGATGGGTTAATGGATCATAATAATGGGCGTCAGCTCCATTTTGTGTAAGAATGATATCAGGCTTAAAATAATGTGCAACTTCTCTTACGATTGCTGTATAGATTTCAAGCCAAGATTCATCTTCTGTAAAAGCGTCGACAGGCACGTTAAAGGAATAGCCGTAGCCGTCTCCTTGGCCTCTCTCGACGTAATTTCCGGTTCCTGGAAATAAATAACGCCCTGTTTCATGAATGGAAATGGTGCATACATTCTGTTCTTCGTAAAAAGACCATTGGACACCGTCGCCGTGATGGGCATCTGTATCAATATAAAGGACACGGGCATCATATTTTTCCCTCAGCCATTTAATCGCAATCGAGCAATCGTTATAGACACAAAATCCGGAAGCTTTTCCGCGATGCCCATGGTGGAGCCCTCCGCCAAGATTCAAGGCATGGAGAGCCTTGCCTTCCATTACTTGTTCACAAGCTGTCAGAGTGGCTCCGACTAGAAGTGCGCTCGCTTCGTGCATTTCTTTAAATACAGGTGTATCTTCTGTCCCAAGGCCATAGCTCTCCGCAATCTGCGGATCCAAGTTTCCCTGCCCGGCAAGCTTAACTGCATCCATATAATCTATTGAATGGATCAATGCAATTTCTTCATCCGTCGCCATCCTTGGGGTAATCACTTGTTTTGAATCAATCGCATCGCTTTGTTTTAACAGATCGAGCGTCATTTGAACACGCAATTGATTAAATGGGTGATCATCATGAAATTTATACTTTAGCATGTCGTCTGAATAAATGAATATCGCATTTTTTTTCATTCGGATATCCCCAATCTCTAACTTCCCAAAAACACGTTAGCGTTTTTTAAAAAAATTAAGAAAGTATAAATTTGTCTCTTTCACAAATTTAGACCAATCCGGCTTCCGACCTCTGACCCCCGGATCAGTACATAAATCGGTTTTTAAACCGAAGTTGATCAAATCTTTGGATTGACTCTTCATCAACACGTTTGCCGATGCGAACCATTAAGCAGTTGGCTGGGTGGGAGCTGATTTCAGGGTCATCGGTCGCGTACCAGACAAGGCCTGCTGAATTCATCATTTTTTCCATCATTTTCCGGTATTCCCATACAGATAATTTTGTCCCTTCTAAATCCCAGTGCCAATAAAATTCTGTCGTGATGATAATATAATCTTCCATGGCATCGTCCATCATCGACACGTTAAGAAGGCTTTTTCCCACACCGAAACTTCGAAATTTAGGAATGATTTCAATCGCGCCCAATTCGATTAAATTTTCCATATTGCCTTCCGACCATCTTTCCAATGGGTCAGGATAAACGTATGTAACATAACCGACAACAGTATTTTCATGCCGTGCAATAATGATCCGCCCTTCAGGGAGTTTCGCTATTTCAATTAATGCTTTATGCTGTTGTGGAGGGGGCCGAAAAGCAACGAGATCCTCATGGAAATGATGTCCGGCAAGTTGTTCGGAAGAAATAGGGCCTTCTATCATTAACTCACCATGAGGTGTATTCAATTTCATAGAATGATACGTTTTTTTATGCTCCATTGGGCACCACCTTTGAAAAATATCATTACATTTCATTATACATGAAAAGAGATTAAAAACCGCTAACATAAATTGTGAAAATTCCGATGTGTGTTATAATTAAGTGTATCAGCGAGACTTATCCGGTTTTTCCTCCGTTGCCTCACGATTTGTTCGCTTTGTGCGGTTCTTACGGCTGGTTGCCTCGTAATGATTAGGAAGGAGAGATTCGATGAAAGTGGAAGCGCTTCCTTCAGAAGAGGGAAATTATAATTTGCAAGATTATAGTGAAATGAGCGGCCACTTCAAGTGGGAAGATGCATATAGGCATTTTGCCTGGCATGATACCGGCAGAGTGAATATCGCCTATGAAGCAATCGATCGTCATGCAGAGTCCGCAAATAAAGATAAAATTGCTTTATATTTTTTTGACAATACCCGAAATGAAAAATATACGTTTCAAGAGATGAAATGGAATACGAATAAAGCAGCGAATGTACTAAAGCAGATTGGTATAAAAAAGGGTGACCGCGTAGCTATTTTCATGCCGCGCACCCCGGAATTATACTTTTCTTTGTTCGGAATACTAAAAACCGGAGCTGTTGCCTGTCCAATTTTCGATGCGTTCAAGGAAGATGCTATACGGGACAGGCTTGAAGACAGCGGTGCAAAAGCCATCATAACTACGCCCGAGTTGCTAAAGCGGGTTCCTGTTGAACACTTGCCGGAGTTAAAGCATGTTTTGCTTGCCGGGGAGGAAGTGAAAGAAAAAGGGCGCTATATGAGCTTCAGCACCCGGATGGCAAGTGCGAGCGAAGATTTTAATATCGAATGGGTTGATTTAGAAGATGGAATGATCATTCATTATACAGCAGGATCCAGCGGACCTTTAAAAGGAATCTACCATGTTCATCAAGCAATGGTCCAAATCTATCAAACATCAAAATGGGTACTCGATTTAAAGGAAAATGATATTTATTGGTGTACGGCGAACCCTAGCTGGATTACAGGGACTTGTTACGGCGCGTTTGGCCCATGGCTTGCAGGCTGTACAAATGTGATCCATGGCGGCCGGTTTAATCCTGATGAATGGTATGAAACGATCGAACAATACAATGTCTCAGTTTGGTATAGTGCGCCTACTGCATTTCGCATGCTGATGGGCGCTGGCGATTCGTTTGTTAAGAAATATGATCTCAGTTCACTAAGGCATATTTTAAGTGTAGGCGAACCTTTGAGCCCTGAAATTATCCGCTGGGGAATGAATGTTTTTAAAACGCGGATCCATGATACGTGGCTAATGACTGAAACAGGATCCATTCTTATTTCCAATTATTCAAGTTTGGATATTAAACCGGGTTCGATGGGGAAAGCTTTGCCAGGTATTGAGGCCGCGATCATTGATGATCATGGCAATAAGCTGCCTGCGAATCAGACGGGAAATATCGCCATAAAAAAAGGCTGGCCCTCCATGATGAGGAAAATTTGGCGTCAGCCCGAAAAGTATCTTTCTTATTTTACAAAAAACGGCTGGTTTGTAACGGGTGATTCAGGTTACATGGATGATGACGGTTATTTTTGGTATCAGGGGCGGATTGATGATGTCATCATGACTTCAGGAGAACGAATTGGCCCGTTCGAAATTGAAAATAAACTTAGGGAGCACCCTGCTGTTGCAGAAGCTGGGGTTATTGGCAAACCGGATCCAAAGCTTGGCGAAGTGATAAAAGCATATATCGTATTAAAAGAGGGATTTTATAAATCGAAAGAGTTGGAACTAGAAATCCGCTCATTTGTGAAAAAGGGGCTTTCTGCAGAAGCTGCACCAAGAGAAATTGAATTTAGAGATAAACTGCCAAAGACAAGAAGCGGAAAAATTATGAGGCGAGTCTTAAAGGAATGGGAGGGAGAGCAGCCTTTCCAAATAAGAAGTTAACTCATATTCAAACGAAAGAAACCAACAGACCGAATCCTATTTTGGATTCGGTCTGTTGGTTTTTACACTAATCGCTGTCTGGTTTCTTTTCTTTATCCTCTTGTTTCTGATCTTTTGGTTTTTCATTCTTATTCTCGTTATTTTTCTTATCGGTCTCCTGTTTTGATTTTTCCTCGGCCTTCTGTTTTTCTTTCGTTTCTGACTTTTGCTCTTGTTTTTCAGGTTTTTTGGCTGTTTCTTCTTCCTGAGTCTTTTCTTTAGACCAGTTTCCAACAATCATTTTTTCAGAAGGAGAAGATTCTTTTCCAGCTACATCCACTGCAGTGACATAATACGCGCTTGCACTTTCTGAAATCACGTAAGAGTTTGAGTTTGAGAATGTCGCAACACTGCCGACTAGTTTGAAATTATTTGTCTCATCTTGTGCGCGGTAAATTCGGTATCCGACAATGTCAGATTCCCCATGTTTTGCCCAGGTGAGCGTGTTTCCTTTTACATTTAATCCGGAGACAGGGTCAGGTGTCTTGCCATTTTCTTTTGCTTTTTCCGTGGCAACCCCATCCATAGAACGCCAGTTGTTTGGAAGCATATTTTTTATATCGACGCCGTTGAGTGAATCAACTTTAAGATTAACTCCTTGCTTCGTAAATTCTGAAGGAGTAGAGTCCAACGCAAGGTAATTTTTTCCGTTGATGACAACGTATTGAACCAAATCAAGGCTGTCATCTACTTTTTTCGGTGCAAACTTTGCGTTAAATAAGTCTGTTTTTACAAGACCGGCTTTTTTACACATTTCTGAAGCGAGGTGGCCGGAGATGCCGCAAATCGAACGACGGACAATGCCGCTAGGCATCGCAAAGCGTTTATTCGGGGCAATTAGATCCGAATTCACATCATAGGCTGAGTTAGCAAGCAGTGCCCATATCCGTTGTGTTCGATGTGCATAGTTGCTTCTGTCAAGGCTCATCGGTTTATCATACCCGGTCCAAACCCCAAGGGTGACATTCGGATTTGTTGCGACAAACCATGAGTCTTTCCAATCTTGAGAAGTTCCTGTTTTACCAGCCCAATCTGTTCGGAATTTCAAATAGCTTGGCACTCTTGATGCCGTTCCGCCGCCGCGCAGCACATCTCTCATCATATCGATCGTTAAATAGGCTGTTTGCGGGCTGAAAACTTCGACCGGTTTTGCTTTATGTTCGTAAATCACTTTACCATGATTATCAACGATCTTTTCAATAAGGTAGGCGTCATGAAATGTGCCTCCATTGGCAAACGTTGCATAAGCATTTGTGTTTTCTTCAACGGTTACTCCACGCTGCAACGCACCAAGCGCCATGGATCGGTTGTAACGATCAACGCTCATAAGTGAAGTAAATCCCATTTTTTCAAGATAGCCCGTTGCTTCATACGGATCCATCATTAAATAAGCCCTTGCTGCTGGAACGTTTATCGATTTTGCTAGCGCTTCCCGGGTTGTCACAAGCCCTTTGTACCCGCCGCCGTAGTTTCTAGGCTTCCATCCGTTATGGTTTAGCGGTGTATCAGCAAGCATGTATCCCGGTTGAACTTTCCCTAATTCCATCGCAGGGGCGTAATCGAGCAGAGGCTTCATTGTTGAACCGTTGGAACGATAAGCTTGTGTTGCATGGTTTAATTGTGATTCTTCATAATCTCTTCCTCCAACAAAACTTAAAATTTTTCCAGTGCTATTCTCGATCAGAATCGCACCGACTTCCATTGGATATTTTTTCGAAACTTTTTCTCCTGTTTTAGGATCAGTTCTTAATGCAGTTTTTGGAGCTTGGAAATAACTTGGATTATCAAGCACGCCGTCTTTTGCCTTTTGCATTGCATCATAAATGTCCTTTTTCACTGTAGTATGAATCTGGTAGCCTTTTCTCCGTATTAGGTTATCGGCGTTCTCTACGTATTCACTAAAAAACTCGTAATCTTTTTTTATGTCCTGTAAATTCACACCGCGTTTTTTTGCTACTTCTTCCATTGATTTTCCAGTAATGCGGGATTCATAAATCATGCTTTCATATAATGCATAATTGGCCCGCATTGATTTGCCGTCATGTCCATTTTCATCTGCGAACGTACTTGCGAGTACTTCCGTTGCCCGTTTTTCAACTTCAAAATGAAAATACGGATAAGTTTTTTGAGGGATTGGTTTCGGTTTCGCTAAATTGGCTTTTACATCATAGGCAACCGCTTCATTGTATTGCTTTTTATCAATAAAACCTTCCATATACATCCTTAACAGCACAGTCTTCATTCGCTTCAAGCCGGGCTCCAATGACTTTTTGACCGTACCGTCATTATTAAAAGGAGTATAACTAAAAGGGTTTTGCGGAAGACCGGCGATAAAAGCAGCTTGCGGCAAATTTAGGTCCTTGGCACTCACGCCAAAAATTCCTTGGGCAGCGGCTTCAATTCCAGCAATGTTTTGGCCTGTTGAATTGCGTCCGAACGAAACAATATTTAAGTAAGCCTCAAGAATGTCGTGTTTATCAATGGCACGCTCCAATCTCATGGCAAGCAATATTTCTTTCGCTTTACGTTCAAAAGACACTTCGTTCGTTAAAATTTGATTTTTTACAAGTTGTTGTGTGAGCGTGCTTCCTCCCGTTTGGACGCTTGAATTTGTCAATTCTTGAAATGTCGCGCGAATGAGTGCTTTAGGGACAATTCCTTTGTGATCATAGAAATAGTTATCTTCAGTTGCAATAATCGCTTGTTTAGCATAATCGGAAACGTCTTCCACTTTGACTTCTTTACGTTCAAGGTCTGAGCGAAGATTGCCAAGCAATTTATTGTCTGCAAAATAAACTTGGCTTGACACTTCATAATTGTAAATGCGCTCTTTCATATTTTCATAACTTTCCACTTGCTCATCTTTCACAAGGGATGCAAAGTAACCCGCGCCTACTCCAAAGGCGAAAAAGGCAGCCATTAATCCAAAGGTTATAAAAATAAGAAAAAGATTCCAAACGACTTTAGTAGCAATGCTTGCTCCTTTAATAATTCCAAGTTCACTTAATTTATTCATAAAAGCTTTATAAGCATTGCGAGCTTTGGAAAAGTATTCTTTCATGAAATACCTCCTATACAAAATCGGTATAATTATAGCACATCTTACCCGTATTTGTGTCTAAAATCCGCCACATATGGGCAAGCACTTGACATCATTATTATGGTATGATAAAAAATATACTAAAATCATAGCTAAAAACAGTGATAGGAATAAGTAGCGTTTGTTTCCCTGTTTCAGAAAGCTGATGGCCGATGTGAATCAGCACATAGATAAGCGTGAATTACATCCTGGAGTTTTCTTTGTGAATGTATAAGTACGTGTTCAAAAAGGAGTACTAAGGCAGGCCTGTAAGCCTCCAAACTTTTTGAACATCCTCTATAAGTAGCAAAGAACGGTACACGCCGTTAACAAGTTAGAGTGGGAAATTCAATTGAATTTCCAATAAGGGTGGTAACGCGACGAACAAACTCGTCCCTTTTTTGGGGGGCGGGTTTTTTATTTAATAAATTATCTTTACGAATTGGAAGGAGAAGGACATGGACATCATACAAGATTTAAAGCAGCGAGGTTTAATTTACCAAGTGACAGATGAAGAAGGACTGGAAAAAGCCCTTTCTTCACAAAAAATAAAACTTTACTGCGGTTTTGATCCGACCGCTGACAGTCTGCATATCGGAAACTTATTGGCGATTTTAACGTTGCGCCGTTTTCAACTGGCTGGACATCAGCCGTATGCACTCGTTGGAGGGGCAACAGGCTTAATCGGGGATCCGAGCGGAAGGACGGATGAACGGGGGTTAAATCCTCAAGAAACCGTTAAACAATGGAGCGAAAAAATCAAAGCGCAATTATCACGTTTATTGGATTTTGAGACGGAGGAAAATCCGGCTAAAGTCGTAAATAACTACGACTGGCTTGGGAGCATGACAATCATTCCTTTTTTGCGTGACGTCGGGAAAAACTTTTCGTTAAACTACATGCTCGCAAAGGACTCCGTTCAATCAAGGCTTGAAGGCGGAATTTCTTACACCGAATTTTCGTACATGATGCTTCAGTCATACGATTACTATAAATTGTATGAAAATGAAGGGATTCGTCTTCAAATAGGCGGAAGCGATCAATGGGGCAATATTACGGCCGGCCTTGAATATATCAGAAAGCAAGGTGTGGAGGAAGAAGTCTTCGGATTGACAATGCCGCTTATTACAAAAAGCGATGGAACGAAGTTTGGCAAAAGCCAAGCAGGCGCCATATGGCTTGACGCTGAAAAAACATCGCCATATGAGTTTTACCAGTTCTGGTACAATGCGGATGATCGTGACGTTGTTAAGCTTCTAAAATGCTTTACATTTTTACCGCTTGAGAAAATTGCCGAGCTTGAAACATCGCTTAAAAAAGAACCTGAAAAACGCCTCGCGCAAAAAGCTCTTGCTGAAGAAATGACAAAAATTGTCCACGGCGACAAAGCTTTTGAACAAGCGATCAATATTTCAGAAGCCCTCTTTAGTGGAGATATTAAATCATTGACGGCTGATGAAATGAAGCAAGCCTTCAAAGATGTACCATCCTACACTATGGAATCCGATGAACCGATCGGCCTTGTTGACTTGCTTGTCAACAGTAAAATTTCTCCATCTAAACGGCAGGCAAGAGAAGATATCAATAATGGCGCCATTTACTTAAATGGCGACAGGATTCAAGAAGTAAACAAACTGATTAGCAAAGAAGAGGCCATTGAACAACAGTTTATTTTGATCCGCCGCGGAAAGAAGAAATATTTTATGATTAAATACAAAGGTTGAGAATCATAATCACTTTTACAAAAAACTGCTGTTTGAGCGCTTTTTAAACTCGAAACATCCACGGGAGATGAAGCATTCCTCGTGGATGTTTTTATTTAGTCGATATCATATGAAATAAAAATAATTAATATTTTCTGTGATTTTGATGTTTTCAAACATCAAAAGTTGTTGTATGATGATATAAACTATTTTAAATTGATAGTATTTAAAGAAAACAAACAAAGGTGAAACAACTTGATTATAAAAGTGAAAGACATTATGACAAAGACTTCTTATCGTTTTACTCCTGACGATGACATTTTTCGAGTCATTGAAATGTTTTATGAATTGAACTTAGAAGGGGGATTAGTCTTTCGAAACGATGAATTAGATGGGCTTTTTACAGAAAAAGATCTTATAAAAGGCGTGGCATTAAAGAAAAAAAAGCTCAGAGATATTTATCAGAAAGTAGAGAAATCAGTACTTGAAGAAGAAATCATCACAATGATTAACGATTCGGATTGCACGATTTACCCGGTAAGAAGCATGGACAATATTTGGACAGGCTACTTAACTAGCAATAATTTAATTGATGCTAAATTGCATCAAATTGAGACGAATGAATTGAGTTTGAATGCCATCTTTGAGTATGCACATAATGGAATACTCTCGATTGATAACAAAGGGTATATTACTGCGATGAACCCTGCGGCGGAGAAAATGACGAGACTTAAAAAGGAAGAAGCAATAGGGAAATTTTTAGCCGATGTTGGAATTCCAGTTGGTTTGTTAGATGTCGTGAGAACTGGCAAACAAGCGACAAATAAATATTATGTTGGACGACGAAAATTCATATCGAATCGGACGCCTATTTTTAAACAAGGCAAAGTGGTAGGCGCAGTCGGAGTATTTCAAGATATTTCCGAAATTGAAAAAATGTCAAATGAATTGCAGACAGTCAAACAGCTTATACAAGACTTTCATTCAATTATCGATTTTTCATCTGAAGCGATGTTAATACTTGATAAATATGGGAAGCTGGTGAAAGTCAATCAAGCTTTTAAGCGAATGATGAGGTTGGATGAATTGCCGCAATATTACCAGCAACTGGTTGGCGATTATGTTGATCATTGTATTGTATCTGCCATAGAGAAAGAGAAACGTTTAGTTAGTTTCATTGATAAAAACAAGAAGAATGGGAATTTGCTCTATATCCGTGCAGCGCCTCTTCATTGCAATGAAGAAATCTATGAAAAAATCATTGTTAGCATTAAGAATATATCATCAGATAAAAGAGAGCACCATCCATTGTATTCGAAAAGTTACGAGCTGCACGAGCTATTCTCGGATTTTAAAAAGAAACATATATTTTGTACGCAATCTTCTATCATGAAAAAACTTAAAAAAAATATTCTTAAAGTTTCTAAGAGTGAACCTCCAATTTTAATTGAAGGGGAGGTTGGGACCGGGAAGGAAAGAATTGCAAGAATTATCCATTCATATCACACACTAAAAGACGAACCTTTCGTAAAAATCAATTGTTCGTCAACCGCTACCCCGCTGGAAACTTTTGAAGAAAATCTTAGAAACAATAAGAACGTGGGGAAGTGTACCTATTATTTTCACGAAGTGAACAAGCTCTCAGTAGACGAACAAATCATTTTATTAAACTTTCTACGTTCATTACAAAAAGACAGCCATATTATCGTTTCTTCAAGTGAAAATTTACTCAGTTTAGTTGAGGAGGAAAATTTTCTTGCAGATTTATACGAAGTGTTAAACGGTATTTTATTGACAGTTCCAGCCTTACGCGACAGAGCGGAAGATATCCCTTTAATGGTATCTGTTTTTCAAGATAAATTTTCAAGCTTATACAAAGTAGAAAAGTTTTTTTCGGAAGAGGCAATCGAATGCTTACAAAGTTATCATTGGCCAGGCAATATTATCGAACTGATGAACGTCGTTGAATGGCTTATGACTACAGATACGGAAGTAGTAATTAATAAAAAGGAAGTTGAAAACGCTTTATTTCACCAACATATCGCTTCTTTACCGCCTAGTAATGTAATAGTAAAAGAAATCATGCCATTAAAAGAAGCGATTGAACAAGTGGAAAAACAATTAATTACAAAAACGATGAAATTGTATCGCAATACAAGAAGTTCAGCTTCTGTACTTGGTATAAATCAGTCAACGGTTGTCCGAAAAATGCAAAAGTATTCAAAGGAAGAACACAGCCGTCTAGGCTAATCCAATATAAAACTGAAGGAGAGAGAGAGATGAGTTGGCAACAAGAAATTGAAGAACTGAGGAAAAGGGAAAAAGAAGCCCAGGAAATGGGTGGAAAAGAAAATGTCGAAAGGCATCGTTCCAGAGGAAAATTAACAGTAAGGGAAAGAATCCACAGGCTGCTCGATGAAGGCACATTTCACGAGACTGGGGCGATTGCGGGTAAAGCGGTCTATGACGAAAATGGGGAAAGACAGAGCTTTACTCCTGCTAACTTTCTTTTAGGCACTGGGAGAGTAAATGGAAGAAAAGTTGTTGTCGGTGCAGACGATTTTACTGTTCGCGGCGGTGCAGCAGACGGCGCAATTAAAGAAAAGCAAATTTACTCCGAAAAAATGGCACATGATTTGCAGCTTCCGATCATTCGCCTTGTAGATGGAACAGGTGGCGGTGGAAGCGTGAAGTTTCTTGATACATTCGGAAGGACCTACGTTCCAGTAAACCCAGCTTGGGATTATGTTGTCAAAAATATGGGTCTTGTTCCGGTTGTAGGCGCTTGCCTAGGATCTGTTGCAGGGCTTGGTGCTGCACGGGTAACAGCCTCCCATTTTTCGGTAATGGTAGAAAATACGGCACAGCTATTCGTTGCCGGACCGCAAATTGTTAATTTTGGGGTTGGCCAGAATTTAACGAAAGAAGAATTAGGCGGTGTACAAGTCCATCGGTCGAGCGGCGCAATCGATAATGTCGTGAAATCGGAAGATGAAGCCTTTGAACATATTCGGAAGTTTTTATCCTATTTGCCAAGCAATGTTTATGAGCTTCCTCCGGTCATTCAATCCGATGATAGCCGTAATCGAAAAGAAGAGAAGCTAATTTCTGTCATTCCAAAAAATCGCCGGCGTCCTTACAAAATTCGCCCCATTTTGGAAATGATTTTTGACAAAGACTCCATTTTTGAAATGGGAAGATATTACGGTGGCGGAACCGTAACGGGATTTGCAAGGCTTGATGGGCATCCCGTTGGATTTTTAGCAAACGATCCGTATGTTGGGGGTGGGGGCCTAACTGTTGAAAGCTGTGAGAAAATTGAACGTTTTGTAGATATGTGTGAAACATTCCACCTGCCTATCGTCAATTTCGTTGATCAGCCAGGCCTTGTTGTCGGATTGGAATCAGAGAAACGAGGAACCATTCGAAAAGGCGTTCGCGCGATTGCAGCAATCTATCAAGCGACGGTACCAATGATGGAGATTATTATACGGAGAGTATTTGGGGTAGGCGGGGCCGGCATGTCCAATGGGCACGGATTGAATCTACGCTATGCATGGCCTTCGGGTGACTGGGGCTCGCTCCCTGTTGAAGGTGGAATTCAAGTAGCCTATCGCCGCGATTTGGAAGCAAGCGACAATCCACAAGCACTTCTTGAGGAATTGGCAGCAAAAATGGAAAGCGTACGCTCGCCATTTCGAACTGCTGAAGCTTTTGGCATAGAGGAAATCATTGACCCCCGCGATACAAGGCCGCTGCTTTGTGAATGGATTGATGATGCGTATAGACTATTGCCGCAGCTTCTGGGGCCATCTAAACATACGATGCGACCATAAGAATCCTATAAAACAGGGGGAACTCAATAACTATGAAAAGAACACAATTAACTTTCATCACAAGATTGCTATTTCTCTTAGCGTTCACATTTGTCATAATTGGATGTTCTTCTAACTCCGATGAAAAAGCAAGTACCGCGGAAAAGGGAAATGACGGAACAAAAACAGAAGAGGGCACTCCGAAAAAGGGGGGAGAAGCCATTTTTGCTTATGAAACGGATGTAAGCAATTACGATCCTACTCAAGGAAGCGCGGGAAGTGACCATGCCCTCCTGTGGCCGGTTTACGATACATTAATCAAGTTTACTCCAGAACTTGAACCTGAAGCCGGTTTGGCAGAATCTTGGGATTTCTTGGATGACAAAACAGTGGAGCTCAAGCTAAGGGAAGGCGTAACATTTCATGATGGAACACCATTTAATGCAGAAGCTGTAAAGTTTAATATTGAAAGGGCTAATTCCGAAAATTCAAAGGTGACCGACTTAAAAAACATTGACAGTGTTGAAGTAGTGGACGAAAAAACAGTGAAATTACACTTATCCCAACCTGATTCATCGATTTTACTTGCGCTGTCCGATCGCGGCGGAATGATGGTTTCTCCAACAGCTGTTAAAGAAAAAGGGGAAGACTTCGCGCAGAACCCTGTAGGTGCAGGGCCATATAAAATGGTTAAGCGCGTGCCAAATGGTGAGGTTGTATTTGAAGCATATGAGGATTATTGGGAAGAAGGCAAGCCTTACCTCGATAAAATGACAGTAAAAATCATGGCTGATGAAAATACGAGAATCAATGCATTAAAATCGGGCGAGGTTGATTATGCAGATAACATCAAGCCTGGTAACGTGCAACAGCTTAAAAATGATTCGAATATTGTTTTAAAGGATAAAACATCAGTTGCATTCCGCATTCTCTATCTTAACGCGGAAAAAGAGCCTATGAACAATAAAGCTGTAAGACAAGCGCTTTTATATGGCATTAATCGTGATGACATCATACAAGCCATTAACTTTGGAAGCGGCGAGCCAGCTTCTCAACCATTTCCTTCAGGATATTGGGCTGCTGGTGAAAATATAAAAGTGGACTATGATCCGGAAAAAGCGAAGCAAATTTTAAAAGATGCTGGTCTGGAAGATATCACAATCAAAATGAACCATTATTCAACCGCTTATGAACAAAGAATTGCTGAAGCGATTAAAAGTCAGTTAGCTGAAATAGGCATTAACGTGGATTTGCAGGCTATGGAACTTCAAGCTGCGGTTTCAAATTACTTTAATGAAAAAGAAGTTCCCATGTTTTTATCAAGCTGGACAGGCAGGCCCGACCCGCAAATTACGATAAAAAACTTATTCGCTAGTGACAGCTTCTACAATGCCGGGGGTCATTCAACAGATGAGATAGAAAAACTTATTTCTCAAGCTGCAGGCATTTATGAACAAGAAGAGCGTGCGAAATTATATGGAGAAATTAGCCAAAAAGCTTTATTAGAAGAAGCAATTATGATTCCGCTGTTCTTTGAACCAAGAACATCTGCAATGAATCAGTCTATTAAAGGCTTTGAGCCAAACTTGTTAGGAAAGCCAATTCTATCAACCGTATGGAAAGAACAATAAACAACTAGTATGAAGCTGGCCTTTCGGCCTGCTTCACTCTCCTCAATTGACAACGCTTTCCCATATTTTATTTTACGAAAGGAGAGGATAGAAAATGTTTTTAAAATTTTTATTTCGTCGATTAATCTACGTCATCCCGATGCTCTTTATAACAACTCTCATCGTCTTTTCATTTATTTTGCTTATTCCAGGTGACCCTGTCTTGGCGCTGCTTGGCGAAAATGCAACACCTGAAAAAGTAGCCCAGCTTAGACAGCAATTGGGACTTGATCAACCGATTATCGTCCAATATTTCGATTGGTTAAAAAATGCCATTCAGGGGGATTTAGGGCGCTCTATCTTTACCGGACAATTTGTCCATGAAGCTGTATTCAGCCGCCTGGCGGTTACCTTTCAGCTTGTTGTGGTGGCGATGATTATTGCAGTTGTAGGCGGCATGTTTTTTGCCATTACATCGATCTATTTTCCAAACAGCTGGATGGACTATGTTGCAAGGTTTTTTGGAACACTTGGCACAGCCATTCCGAACTTTTGGCTTGCAATGCTTTTAGTGCTGCTTTTCAGCCTAAAGCTTGATTGGGTGCCTGCAACAGGATTTACAAGCATTGCTGACAGCCCTGTTTCGTTCTTTAAAGGGATTTTATTACCTGCATTTTCGTTAGGTATGGTTGGGATCGCACAAATCACAAGGCATCTTCGTTCTTCGTTAATGGAGACAATGAGTGCAGATTACATCCGGACCGCGTACTCAAAGGGAGTGGATCGCTGGCAAGCCATTTTTAAGCATGGCCTCCAAAATGCGATGCTTCCTGTTGTCACAACAATTGGAATTTTGTTTGGAAATATGTTGGGTGCAACGGTCGTTATTGAGACCATTTTTGCTATTCCGGGCATGGGGCAGCTAGCTGTCAATTCCATTTTGCAGCGGGACTTTACAATGCTTCAAGGCGTTGTGCTCGTTATGATCGTCCTAGTTATTTTGATTAATTTTATTACTGACATTGTATATGCCGTTTTAGATCCGCGGATCGAATATTAGGAAAGGAGCTGGAAACATGGGTTTCACAACAATTTTTAAGCGGTTAATGTCGGAACGCCTTGCGTTTGCCAGTTTTATTTTTTTAATGCTACTTGTTATTGTTTCCATCATTGCTCCCTATATCATTCCCTATGATCCCGTGAAACAGGATTTGTCAAAAGTCATGTTAAGTCCAAGTGCTCAGCATTGGTTAGGAACAGATGAGCTAGGCCGTGATATTTTCAGCCGCCTTCTTATGGGAACAAGGGCAGCAATTCAAGCAGGGCTCGTCGCTATTCTTATCCCACTTTTTATTGGTGTTCCAATGGGCATTTTATCCGGTTATTTAGGCGGAGTGATTGATGATCTATTTATGCGGATTGTTGATGGGATTTTAGCTATTCCAGCAATCTTGCTTGCGTTAGGGATTACAGGTGCTTTAGGTATCAGTTTATGGAATGCGATGATTGCGATTGGGATTATTTTCACTCCGCAATTTGCGAGGCTTGCAAGAGGGCAAACGCTGCAAATTCGGAGAGAGCCTTATGTCGAGGCAGCTAAAATTTCCGGTGCGGGTTCGCTTTGGATTATGTTGAAGCATATTATTCCAAACATTGCACCTCCTATCGTCGTTCAGGCATCTTTTAACTTGAGCTATGCGATTTTGACCGAAGCCTCCCTCAGCTTCCTAGGCCTCGGTGCACAGTCTCCACAAATCAGCTGGGGAAACATGATTCAACAAGCCTACAGCATGATTAACATGAATGCATGGATGATTATTTACCCGGGCATTGCCATTCTATTGACTGTCCTAGCTGGCAATTTTCTTGGAGACGGACTCCGTTCAGCACTCGATCCGAAGGTGAAAAAAGCATAAGAAAGGAAGGTAGGTAACATGGGATCGGATGCAACATTGCTTGAAGTTAAGCATCTTCAAACGTACATCCCTACACCGAAAGGGGAAATCAAACCTGTCAATGACGTCTCATTTTCAATAAAGAAAGGTGAAATTGTCGCGCTTGTCGGCGAATCGGGAAGCGGAAAAAGTGTATCTTCCCTTTCCATAATGGGACTGAACGCAAGCGCCATTAAATACAAGCCAGAGAGTTCAATTATGTATAAAGGAAAAGATCTATTGAAGTTAAAAGAAAAAGAGATGCGTAAAATCCGTGGAAATGACATCGCCATGATTTTCCAAGATCCGATGTTCTCATTAAACCCCGTTCATCCAATTGGGAGGCAGATTGCGGAGTCGATTGTTCTGCATAAAAAAGTGAAATACAAAGAGGCGGAAAAAACTGCCCTCGATCTGCTCAATAAAGTGGGCATTCCGGATGCGGCGAGGCGTTTGAACGATTATCCACATCAATTATCTGGCGGAATGCGCCAGCGTGTCATGATCGCCATGGCGCTTGCTTGCAACCCCCAGCTCCTAATTGCAGACGAACCGACGACAGCCCTTGATGTCACCATCCAGGCGCAAATTTTAACTCTCCTTAGGAGCTTGCAGCAAGAGTTTGGCATCTCGATCCTCTTAATCACCCATGATCTTGGGGTTGTCGCTGAAACAGCTGACCGTGTCTTAGTCATGTATTGTGGGAAAATCGTGGAAGAAGGAACGGTGGAAGACATCTTTGAGCGGCCACTTCATCCGTATACAAAAGGGTTGATGGCGAGTGTCCCTCCGTTGTATGGGCCGTCAAGAGATAAATTGGACGCTATTACGGGCGTTGTGCCAAACCCGTTGGAATTGCCGAAAGGCTGTAATTTTGTCACACGCTGCCAGTATGCTACAGAAAAATGCAACCTGGAAGCGCCGACGTTGCTTCAACATCCAGCAGGAAACCGGGTTTCTTGTTGGAATCCGCTTGATCAGAAAGGAGAGGACGCGCACCATGAAACAACAACCACTAGTGTCACTTAAAGACATCAAAAAATATTTTCCAGTTGGAAGTGGATTGTTTGGAAAAAAAGACCACTTTGTCAAAGCAGTCGATGGTGTTAGCCTCGATATTTATCCGGGTGAAACCGTCGGGCTTGTTGGAGAGTCGGGATGCGGAAAATCAACAACAGGCAGAATGGTTGTCGGCCTTTCTGAACCGACAGGCGGAGACATCTATTTTGAGGGAAAAAAACTTTCAGACTACAAAAATAAAAAAGAGCTTGGAAAAAACTTGCAAATGATTTTCCAAGACCCTTATTCATCATTAAATCCAAGAATGACCGTAGCGGATATTATAGCCGAGCCGCTAGTCCTGCATAAAGTCGGGACAAAAAAAGAACGGAGAAAACGAGTCGATGAGCTGCTGGAGAGGGTAGGACTCGCCTCGTACCATGGCAGCCGATATCCAATTGAATTTTCCGGTGGACAGAGGCAGCGCCTCGGGATTGCTCGTGCGCTCGCGCTTAAGCCGAAATTGATTGTCTGTGATGAACCGGTTTCGGCTTTGGACGTGTCAATACAGGCACAAATCTTAAATCTACTAAAAGAAATTCAGCAAGATATGGGCCTTTCCTATCTTTTCATTGCCCATGGAATTCAAGCCGTTAAGCACATCAGTAATAAAATTGCGGTCATGTACCTTGGGCGTATTATCGAATTTGCGGAAACGGAAGAATTGTTTGCAAATCCCCGTCATCCTTATACGCAGGCACTGCTGTCAGCCGTTCCCCACCCTGATCCGAAAATGCGCGACAGGGAACGGATCATTCTGAAAGGCGATTTGCCGAGCCCGGCGAATCCGCCAACAGGCTGCCGCTTCCATACACGGTGTCCAGTTGCGATGGAGCAATGCAAGAGTATTGATCCTACGCTCGTTCCGACATCTGAACAAAGCTTAACCGCTTGCGTTCTTTTCGAAGAAAAAATCGCGAATTAGCGATAAGGAGTGGGAGAATGAATGTGAATAAATCTCTTCTCGGATTAAATACCGATGAAGAACTGATTGTGAAACAAGTAGAGCATTGGGCAAAAGAAAGAAGCGACAAAACTTTTATTTTTTACGGAGAAGAAAACGAAAGTTACACTTATCAAGCATTTAATGAAATGGCAAACAATGTCGCACATCATCTAATCGCAAGCGGCATCCAAAAAGGAGACCGGATATCGCTATTTCTAAAAAACCCATTAGTCACGACAATTGCGATGTTTGGGATCTGGAAAGCAGGTGCTGTCTTTTGTCCGATAAATTTTAATTACAAAGGAAAACTGTTATCTTACCAGATCAATGATACGAAACCAAAAATGCTCATAACAGAAAGACAAATGGTTTCACTTATTAATGACATTGAACAGGCTCTCCCGAAACTACCGGTTGTTATTTATGACCCGAAAGAAACAGATCATGATTTTAAAAAGGAAGCAGCGGAAGTTACGCTTCATAACAAATTTGAATCGTTGCCATTTGATACGCTAATAAAAGGGAATGGAACCAACCTTGAAATTGAGCTTCATTATTATGATACGGCAAATATTATTTATACGTCAGGCACGACAGGCCCAGCGAAAGGAGTTGTCCAGTCTTATCGCTGGATGCACGGATATACGTATATTTCGAGGGCATTCTGCAATGAAGAAGACGTCATTTACAATGATCTGCCGATGTACCATGTTGGCGGCGCCTTCTCACTTGTAGCGAGAGCAGCTTATGTCGGGTGTACCGCTGCAATTTGGGATAAATTCAGTCCGAATGATTTTTGGAAGAGAATTAAAACATGTGGAGCAACAAATGCAACATTGCTTGATGTGATGATCCCGTGGTTAATGAAAGCTGAGCCAAATGAACACGATCGATACAATACATTGAAAAAAGTGCATATGCAGCCGCTTCCTAAATACCACCATGACGTTGCGAAACGATTTGGGTTCGATTTTGTAACTGCTGGCTTCGGCCAGACTGAATCAGGAAGTGGTTTCAGCAGCTTGATTGTGGAACGTAGTGAAGGAGAGGGAACCCCTCCTGAATTATATAAAGGATATTCGTATCAAGAAATGCTAACGATTGCGAAAGAACTGAATCTTCCAATCCAAAAAGGGAATGAACCACTGGCAAAAGGTTTTATGGGTTATCCAACACCACATGTTGAAGCGGCCATTTTAAATGAAAAAGATGAAAAATGCGGATTCGGAGAACACGGCCAAATCGCTTTCCGATCACGTTATCCTAGCCTGATAATGAAAGAATATTTCAATAAACCGGGGGCAACGGTCGAAGCGTTCCAAAATCTATGGTTCCATACGGGTGACGTCGGCTACAAAGATGAAAACGGCTTCTATTATTTTGTTGATCGAATGAAAGATGTCATAAGAAGCCGAGGGGAAAATGTTTCCTCTTATCAAGTGGAAGACATGATGAACCAACATGAACTTGTAAGCGTTTGTGCAGCTTTTCCAATTCCAGCTGAAGAAGGAGAGGAAGATGACATTGTTGTTTATGTTGTTCCGAAATCAGAAGGGTTAACTGAAAATTCCCTTAAAGAATGGGCGAAAAAGGAAATGCCGAAATTTATGTGGCCCAAATATATACGGATGATTCCTGACTTGCCAAGAACACCTACAAATAAAATAGAAAAGTATAAATTAAAAGCGATGATAATAGAAGAATTAAAAACGATTCGAAATTAAAAAAATCCATTTCTATTTTTGGAGGAGGGTTAGGGTGAGAGTCGAGAAGTTTGAACAAACGCTAGGAAGCGAAAAAGAATCTGTTATTAAAATGTTTGAAAAATGGGCTGAAGAAATGGGAGAAAAACCATTTCTCTACTATGGGGAAGAAAACGAGACGTATACTTATCAAGCGTTCAATGAAATGGCAAACAGCTTTGCACATAATCTTATCAAATTAGGCATTCAAAAAGGCGATCGTATTTCTCTATTTTTAAGAAATCCGTTCGTTACAACGATTGCGATGTTCGGCATTTGGAAAGCTGGCGCTGTATTTTGCCCAATTAACTTTAATTACAAAGGCAAACTGCTATCCTATCAGATTAATGATACGGAACCGAAAGTATTAATCACGGAAAGACAAATGGTGTCCATGATTAATGAAGTGAAATCCGATTTGCCGCCATTAACGGTCATTGTCCATGATCCGAAAGAAACGAACCATGATTATATTGAAGAGCTTGCAAACGTTGAGTTAGATGGTCAATTCCCCTTCTTTTCGTTTGATAGCTTTACAAAAGGGAACGTTACAAATCCGAACATCGAAATGCATGATTATGATATAGCCAACATTATTTATACGTCGGGTACAACAGGCCCAGCAAAAGGCGTCGTACAGTCGTATCGCTGGATTCACGGTTATACGTACTTTTTTAGAGCATTTAATAAGCAAGAAGATGTCATTTATTGTGACTTACCAATGTACCATGTTGGTGGCGCTTTTGCACTTGTTGCACGAGCTGCTTTTGTAGGCTGTACGGTTGCCATGTGGGATAAGTTTAGTCCTAATGATTTTTGGAGTCGAATCAAAGTAAGTGGTGCAACGAACGCCATTTTGCTTGATGTCATGATTCCGTGGTTAATGAAAGCCGACCCATCTGAAAATGACCGAAATAACACGCTAAACCGCGTGCATATGCAGCCGCTTCCACAATACCATCATGATGTCGCGAAACGCTTTGGAATTAATTTTATCTCTGCTGGGTATGGACAAACGGAATCCGGTAATGGATTTGTTGCAATCATTGATGAACTTGGCGAAGAAGAAGGAACACCGTCTGAGCTCTATAAAGGTTATACAAGGGAAGAAACAGCAGAAATCGCTAAAGGATTGAATATTCCTTTTCAAAGGGGCGATCAGCCATTGGCAAAAGGATATATGGGTGTTGTCGCTCCTTTTTACAAAGCGGCGATTTTGAATGAACATGATGAGGAATGTGAAATAGGACAGCCTGGCCAGCTTTCCTTGCGTTCACGTTTCCCTCACTTGCTTTTAAAAGAATATTTTAATAAACCAGCCGCAACGGTAGAAGTGTTCCAAAACCTTTGGTTCCATACTGGTGATGTCGGTTATAAGGATGAAAACGGGATTTACTATTTTGTTGATCGGATGAAAGATGTCATCAGACATAAAGGGGAAAATATATCTTCTTATCAAGTAGAAGACTTGATTAATCAACACGAACTAGTGCATGTTTCAGCCGCTTTTCCAATCCCTGCAGAAGAAGGTGACGAAGATGACATTGTTGTCTATGTCGTACCTAAAACAGAAGAATTAACCGAAGATCAACTCAAAGAATGGTCAAAAGGTGAAATGCCGAAATTCATGTGGCCTAAACATATTCGACTTATTCCTGATTTGCCAAGAACACCTACAAATAAAATAGAAAAGTATAAATTAAAAGCACAAATAATGGAGGAACTCGCTAAAAAGAGTTAAAATAAAGAGGATTCAGTAAAAACAATCAAATCTAATCATGACATGGAGGTATTTACAAATGAAAGAAATTAAAGCAAATATGGCAGGTAACGTTTGGAAAATTCTTGTAAGTGCAGGGGATCAAGTAGAAGAAGAACAAGAAGTCGTTATTCTAGAGTCGATGAAAATGGAAATTCCGATTGAAGCCGAAGAGGGCGGAACCGTGAATGAAGTGAAAGTAAATGAAGGTGATTTTGTAAACGAAGGCGACGTTATTATGACACTTGAGTAGTCCAAAAGAAGAAGAGCTCCTAAACAGGAGTTCTTCAACTATTGTGCTGAAAGGATGAGTCCATGCAAGATGTACTAAAAAGAAGCTGGCCTAAAGATTTATCACAAACATTAGTATACCGTGGCGGAGAAAAACCTTTGCACGAATACTTAAATCAGAACGCAAAGGAACGTCCTAATGATACAGCCTATATATTTTATGGAAATGAAATCACATGGAATCAATTAAATGATGATACAAATCGTCTCGTTCATTTTTTAAAAAAGAAAGGTATAAAAAAAGGCGATTGCATTGCCTTGTTTATGCAAAATTGCCCCCAATATCTTATCGGGCATTATGCGATTCAGAAACTGGGAGCCATTGTTGTTCCGTTAAACCCAATGTATAAAGAAGCTGAATTAGAATATTTGGTCAACGAGGTTTCCATAAAGGCGATTATTTCCGGCCAAGAACTTTATGAAAGAATTCGTAATGTAAGTGGAAAAATCCCATCCGTTGAATTTGTTCTGACAACAAATTACGCGGATTATCTTCCAAATGAAAATGACATAACGATGCCGCTTCCAGATGAACTTAAGCTAAAAAAACGGAATATTAAAAACACATTTGACTTTATTGAAATCATTAAGCAACATAACCCATTGGATGAAACGGCAGAAATCGATCTTTGGGAAGATGTTGGTTTGATGGTATTTACCTCCGGTACAACAGGAAGACCGAAAGCAGCTATGTTAACTTACGGCAATGCCTTATTTAAAACGGCTACAATCGTACAAACAAAAAATTACAATGAAGAAACGAGAACAACTGCTATTTCTCCTCTTTGCCATATTGCTGGAATGTTAATGGGTGTAAATATCCCCGTTTATAGCGGTTGCCAAACGGTTTTATTTACAAGGTTTGATGCTGAGGCTGCCATTACAGCCATCGAAAAGTATAAAATCAATTCGTGGTATACGGTCGCGACAATGAACGTTGCTATCCTAAATCACCCGGGTGTTGAAAAAAGAGATTTGTCCTCATTAAAAACTAACTTTGCAACAAGCTTCGGCATTCCGGTGAATAAGCAGCTTGCGGATGATTGGTCAAAACTCACCGGCGGATGTATCCTTTGTGAATCGTCTTACGGGCTAAGTGAAACACATACCGCCGACACATTTATGCCGATCGATAAGATTAAATTTGGAACGTGTGGCATTCCTACATATGATACGGAAATCCGGATCGTAGACATTGAAACAGGAAAAGATTTGCCGCCAGGAAAACAGGGAGAAATTGCAGTTAAAAATAAAGGTGTTTTCAAAGGATATTTCAATCGGCCGGATGCCACGTTGGAAACACTTCGAGACGGATGGGTCTTTACCGGTGACATTGGGATGATTGATGAAGATGGCTATTTATATTTTAATGGCCGAATAAAGGAAATGATAAAATCGTCAGGCTATAGTGTATTCCCTGAAGATGTTGAGGCATTAATGAAGGAACATGAGGCAATTTTACAAGTAGCAGCTGTTGGTGTGCCTGATACGGTCAGAGGTGAAAGCGTAAAAGCTTTCATCGTATTAAAGCCGAAATATAAAGGTAAAATCACTGAATCTGCCATCATCGAGTGGGCAAAACAGAAAATGGCTGCATATAAATATCCGCGGAAAGTAGAATTTAGAGACAGCTTGCCTGCGACGAGTTCCGGGAAAGTTTTGCGAAGATTATTAAAAGAAGAATAAATAAGACTGGCGATAGGTTAGAGAGTGAAGCTATTTTGCAATTATATACAAAAATAGTTTCACTCTCTTGTTGTAGAAAAAAGGTGAAACTAATGATTTAACTTTACTGTCATTAAAAGTAATAATACACTAAAAATAAGTGAAGATACAAAATAGTGGAAAATTAAATTACATTTGGTAGTGTCAAAAGATTTATGAAAACAAAGTAAATAGCACTACCTGAGGTCTGGTGGTGATATGTGATCCGCAATCGCTCTTGACAAACACCATCCAAATGGTCGTTAAGAAGCATAACAAGGGCGAAGGGATCAAAAAGAAGGCAAGGGAAAGCAAGCCCTTGTTGTACCAAAATTTTGCCATTTGGCTGGCTCGGTTTGTCAAGAGTTCGCTGCGCCGATTGCTCAGTGCTTAGGGCTCTGCGAATCAAAAAGTTAGGCTGATTGCTGATTAACCAAAAAGTCTTGAGCCAACGTGATGAGGGTTGTCCA